>VXLM01000034.1:69443-84018 GCA_009841605.1 Dehalococcoidia bacterium | reverse complement strand
GTCTTCGCCATCTGGGCGATACTGGCCGTCAGTCTGAACTTGGTGGTGGGGTTCACGGGGCTGCTGTCGGTAGGTCACGTGGGCTTCTTCGGACTCGGCGCTTACACGGTGGCCGTTCTCACATCGGACGCCGCATATGAACAGCTTCGCACGGAGGCCATCTCCACCTTCGGTCTTCCCTTCTTCGCCGCGCTACCTATTGCCATACTCCTGGCGGGCCTCGTTGCGTTAGCGGTGGGCATCGTATTCAACCGGTTCAGGGACGATATATTCGTCCTCGTGTCCTTCGGCTTTGCCATCATCGCCTTCAACCTGTTCCTGAATTTGCGAAGCGTCACGAGGGGGGCCTTCGGCATCCACGAGATCGCCCGACCCGAGATCGGCCCGTGGACATTCGACGGCGAATTGCAGTTCCTCGCGCTCGTGGCAGCTTTCCTCGCGCTCGTCATCCTGATCTCTTGGTTCATAGTCACGTCGTCTTTTGGGCGAGTGCTCACCGCAATTCGAGAGGATGAGCAGGCCACCGAGGTCTTCGGCTACCAGGTCACTCACTTCAAGCTGGCGATATGGGTCATCTCGGCCATGATGGCAGGACTCGCCGGCGGCCTGTTCGCAAGTTGGACGACCTTCATCGACCCCAACTCCTTCATCCTGCTGGAATCGATGCTCCTGGTCTGCATCGTCATCCTCGGGGGCCTTGCGACGATCTGGGGCTCCCTGCTCGGCGCTATTGTATTCGTCCTGCTCGAAGAGGGGATGCGCTTCATTCCGTTCCTGCCGGCTGAGTACGTCGGCCAGGCCCGACAGGTCGTCCTCGGCATCCTGTTGGTAGTTCTCATGCTGTTCAGGCCACAAGGCCTTGTGGGGAGGTACAAGCTGTGAGCGCCAGCCGACCCGACCAGATCAATCTCGACGAGATATTCGTTCTGAGAACAAAAGAGGTCTCCAAGCACTTCGGCGCGGTGAAAGCCGTGGATCAGCTCAGCATGTCCATCTTCCGGGAATGGATCACATGCATCGTCGGACCGAACGGATCGGGAAAATCGAGCCTCATCAATCTGCTGAGCGGGATGCTGCCGCTGGACGAAGGAGTCGTCGTCATCGACGGCGTGGGACTCCGCGTCCTGAAGGCGCACGAGACGCCCGATCACGGCATCACGAGAACGTTCCAAGAGGTGCGCCTCTTCGACCAGATCACCGTATGGGACAACATCATGGTCACGTTGACCGAACGCCGCTTCCTCCCCGCGCTCTTTCAGCGAACGAGTCCTGAACACAGAGAGAAGGCCCGAAGTATCCTGCAGAGCGTCGGCATGTGGGAGAAGAGGGATGCCATGGCGATGGACCTTTCCTACGGCCAACGCAAGCTGTTGGAGATCGGACGAGCGATGGCGATGGACGTGAGCATCTACCTGTTCGACGAACCATTCGCGGGACTTTTCCCGCAGATGCTGGAAAGAGTCAAGGCGATACTCAAGGACATGCGGGAGCAGGGCAACACCATTATTTTCGTCTCCCACAACATGGATATCGTTCGCGAGCTGTCCGACCATCTCTTCGTGCTGGACAGCGGCACCCTGCTCGCAGTGGGGGAGGTCGATGAAGTGCTCGGGCGGCCGAACGTGATAGACGCCTACCTGGGCGCATAGCATCAACTACGGGATGGAATGATGCTCCTCGAATTGATCAACATATCCGTACGGTATGGGGCCGTGACGGCCCTGACCGACGTATCCCTGGGAGTGCGGAAGGGAGAGGTCGTGGCGGTGATGGGACCCAACGGGGCCGGAAAGTCCACCGTGCTGAAGGCCATCATGGGCCTCGCGCCGGTCGTCGACGGGCAGGTGCACTGGCAGCAAGAGCCGCTGGCGGCCGCCACGCATGAGATCGTCAAGGAGGGCATCTCCTTCGTCCCGCAGGGAAGGCGCGTGTTCACCCACCTCACGATCGAAGAGAATCTTGAGATGGGGTGCCTGTACCTGAACGACAGGGCAGAGAAGGCCCGCCGTCTCGATTCGGTCATGGAGTTCTTCCCGGTCCTCCACGAAAAGCGACGCGACCTTGCCAGCCAGATGTCGGGCGGCCAGCAGCAGATGCTGGCGCTTGGACGAGGACTGATGGCGGACCCTCAAGTGCTGCTGCTGGATGAACCTACGCTTGGCTTGGCCCCCATAATAGTCACCGAGGTGTTTGAAAGGGTCGCTGAGATCAGTGAGATGTTCCAGACCACCATCATGGTCGTCGAGCACAACATCAAGGGCGTCCTCGACATCGTCGACCGGGCCTACGTGCTGGACATGGGTCGCGTGGTGTTCGAAGGCACTCCGGATAGGGTCCGGGAGACCGACATCCTGACCGAAGTGTTCCTCGGAAAAGTCAGCTACGATGACGAAGAGGAGACCTAGGAAGCATCCCCTCGGAAGGCGCCTCTAAGGCAGGCCGCACGGTTTGATGCGGAACGCACCCTTAGAACGACCGGAACGTCCTTGCGCCGTCCCACCGCGTGTAGTACAACGTGACCCGAACCGGTTTTGCATCATCCAAGGGTCCTCAGTTTCCCATGACAACACAGTTACCGCTATTTAGCCCCGGGCCTCCGCCCGACACCGAGTTCGCCGGAGTGTACGATGTCCCGCAAGCCGTCCGGTACATCTACGGCTCGCGGCTCGCCCACGAGATCTACCGGGTGGACTCCAAGAAGCTCATTCGATGGATTCGCAACGGCGTCGCGTCGCCGAGTCTGGCGAGACTTCCCACCAATCGTATGGTTATTACCTTCGAGGACCTGGTTTCTCTCAGAGTCATAGCCGCATTGCGGGCCGCGAACGTCAATTTCCGCGCCATATACTCGGCAGAGGAATGGCTACGCAGGAAGACCGATGCGAGCCGTCCGTTCGCGACCGAGATCGTCTGGACGGAGGGTTCCGGCATCTTCATCGAGCTGCACGAGCGTCTTATCTCCGCCAGCAAGTACGGACAGCTCGCCATGGACGTGATGCGGGAGTACCTCGTTCCGATCCACGGCCTCACATTCAAGAACCGCCTCGCGTCGACGTGGGAGCCGTCAGACGGCGTGCTTCTCGATCCGATGGTGCAGTTCGGAGCGCCGTGTGTGAAGGGCACTAGAGTGCCGACCCGATCTATTTGGGGTATGATTGAGGCTGGTGACTCTCCCCGATGGGTGGCAGAGTCGTACCGACTGTCCGAAGAGGAGGTAGAAGCCGCAATTGCTTGGGAGAATGGTATCGCGGCCTGAAGACACCCTCATCCTCCTCGACGACTCCCTCTCGCCTTTCGTGGCCGATGCTCTCAGCCTCGTCGGATACAACGCGACCAGCACCCGCAACGTCTTCGACAACCGACAGGGTGTGACCGACCGCGAGATCATCGAGTGGGCCGGCGCAAGCAGGGCGTTGTGGGTCTACTCCGACGAAAAGCCCAAACGGGAGAGCGCGAAGACCATCCTCACGGAAGGCGTCCGCACCCTGTGGGTCTACCGGCCGCGAGGGGTGATGTCGGGGCGGGAACAGCTCGCGATCATCGCTCACCTCTTGCCCGATCTCCTCGACCGGCTAGGCGCGCCTGACGCACCGGCACACTTCCGCATGGACGCCCTGGGCGGGTTTCCGCGTCCCCGCTTCAGTCTGCGGGCCTACGAGTTGGAATAACTCAAGGGACCCAAAGCTCACTTACCCATCCCCACTGTTGATGAGCTTGCGCCCGTCATGCCTTTGCCTGCTCTAAACAGGACGAGGTATCCGATGATTCCTGAAATCGCAGAACCTAGCAGAATCCCTATCTTTGCCTCCGTCGTCAGCAGATCGCCGGTGAACGCGAGGTTGGTAATGAACAGCGACATCGTGAACCCGATCCCGCCTAGAAGCGCCACGCCATAGAATTGAAGCCATGTGACTCCATATGGGAGTGCCGCGAATCCAAAGCGCACGGCAACCCAGGAGAACAATGTAACCCCGACCTGCTTACCGACTACCAAGCCCAAGACAATGCCGATGGTGACTGGATGTGTAAGTGCCTCGAGGAAGTCTCCCTCCAACTTGACACCAGCGTTGGACAGCGCGAACAGCGGCATGATGACAAATGCCACCCACGGGTGCAGGGCGGTCTCGAACCGTTGCAGGGGCGACTGCATTTCCCGTGCCGTGTCCTCCAACTCTACGAGGATCGCCCTCTGCTCGCTCGACGTTTCATCCTTGTGTGCATACTCTCCGGAGCGCTCAAACACCAGAAGGAGGTCGCGGCCGCGGGCGAGAAACCCCGGCGTGTCAACGCGTACGCGGATGGGTATCGTTGCGGCAACGAGTACGCCCGCAACCGTCGCGTGTACGCCGGAATAGAGAAATGCCAGCCAGACCGCCACCCCGAGTACGGCGTATACCAAAGGATGTCGAATACCGAGTCGGCTGACGACCAAGAGCGCAACGAGGAAAACCGCCCCGATTCCCAGATTCCCCCACGCGATATCGCCCGTATAGAACACGGCGATGACGATCACAGCTCCGATGTCGTCGATGATGGCGAAGGCCGTCAAGAAGATCTTGAGCGGCAGTGGGGCCCGCGTTCGCAACAGAGAAAGCACACCGAGGCTAAACGCGATGTCGGTAGCCATCGGTATGCCCCAACCCCTGAATTCCTCGCCGCCGGGGTTGAATGTTACGTATAGGAGCGCCGGAACGATCATTCCGCCCAAAGCGGCGAAAATGGGCAGGGCTGCCTTCCGCACCGAGCTCAGTTCGCCTACGACGACCGCCCTCTTGATCTCCAGCCCGACCACGAAGAAAAAGATCGCCATGAGGCCATCGTCGATCCAGTGATGGATGGTCTCATCAAGCGCCCATCTGCCGAAGCCGACAATAATGTGGGTCTCCAGCAGGTCATGGTAGGCGTCATACCAAGGCGAGTTGGCCCAGACCAGCGCAACGACCGCTGCCAGGAATAGCACGATGCCGCTCGACGCCTCCTCGTGCATGAACCGCTGTACGGGGCGCATGAGTTGCGTTATCGGCGTTTGGGAATGTCCGTGAAGTGAGTCGGTTATTCTATCCATACGTTGCGCAAAGACACGGCAGGTACATTAAAACTATATCCTAGCCTCTTGTTGGGGTGCCAAGAATCGGGCAGATGATTTATCGCGTAGTTTTCGACCCACCTACCGCCGGTATCAGCGCTCACCTCGTCAGCAAGAAAATCGCCCCCCCGGCCAGCAGCACACCGGCTACGCGAGTCGGTTTGACTTCCTCACCGAGAAAAGCGAAACCGATAAAGGTGGCCACGAGGACGTACATAGCAAAGATGGGCACCACGACGGACGTGGGCCCCCGGCTAAGAGCGATGTAGTAGCTGACGATGCTGAGGCTCAGCATAAGTCCCGCCAGCAGCACACAGACCATCGGGCGACTGATCGTCATATGGGCAGTGAACGACTCGCCACGGTATATCACGAGCCCCACGCCCGCGAGAACGAGCACGAGGTTGGTGATGACTACCGCCACCCCCGGCGGGATGTCCTTCAGCGCGAGCTTCAGAAGCACTGCAGTAACGCCGTATGCCGCCATCGCCACGAATGCCCAGCCGACATAGCTCATGTGCTCGCTGACCTCCCGTAGACCGCTTCCGCCTCAGGCTGGCCGAAAGTATACCATCGAACCCGTGCGGGCTGTACGGAGGGGCCATCGCCAGTACGATCAGGGTTCCAGCTGCAAAGAGGACAATGGACAGTGACTTGGATATGCGAAGCGCGACTCTCCCGTTGGCGACCTAGCGGAGCGCGGAGTCCAGGGCCGCTTCGAGCTCGTCCTTGGTGGCAAATGCCTCGAACTTGGCGGCGACCACCCCGTCGGCGTCCATGACGAACGTCCACGGCTCCGTCGGCAGTGCCCAGTCGATCATGGCCTGGGCGAGCGGAGCGTTCGATGGATTGCCGTCGATCTCCGCCGGACTGTCATAGACCTCGACGTGAATGAAGTTGACCTCTCTGTAGTAGTAGTTTTTGAGTTCCTTGATGACGTCGAGCTGTGGCCCGCACGTCGCCGTGCGGCAGAAGGCCGGCGTCGAGAACGCGACAACCAGGGGCTTGCCCGTGTCCAAGGCCACGTCCACCGTCAGGGCGTACAGTTCCTCGTCCGGCTCGGGGTCGGATGTCATGTCTTTGAGATCTTCGAAGTCCTTTGCCAGCTTCGTGACGCTTGCGGGCGGGCGTTCCCCAATGGTCGGAGTCGCGGACTTGGGCTTCACTTGGATTCCGGCAGATACCGTGACATTTGACCCCAGATGATCGACATAGTTCGCCGCGACGCCCCAAGCGCCCGCCCGGTCGAAATCGAAGTTGGCCGTATACAGCCCCACCTGCCCGATGGGCCAGCGGCGCCATACTGCCCGCGCCGTCTGTATCGGCCCCTCCTGCCGGCCGCCGCCGAGATAGAACGTAGAGATGAGAACGTCCGCCTCGCGGATGGGGCCGGACTGGGCGTCGACGAGGCCGAATGCAAGCCTGTTCGGGCCTACGCCGAGATCGGTCGTCGCCAGGGTGATCCGTACCGTGGTGGTTTCGGCCGGAGCCTCCCCGCTGGCGGTGGTGGGCTTCGGAGTGTCGGGTACATCCACTACCCACTCGTCCGTCTCACAAGCCGCCAAGTACACGAGGAGGATAGCCGCTGCTGTAAGTAAGAACGCAAAGTTTGGGACCGCCTTCCCGCGTCCCTCCAGCATCGTGTGGCGCGCGCGCATTCCTCTACGCTCCGGGGGTTCCCTCAAGCTCAGTGCGCGCCGCATTGATGAACTCCACGATCTCCGTCGTCGAGGTGCCGGGACCGAACACTCCCCGCACTCCCATTTCCAGGAGCGTCGCCCTGTCCTCCTCCGGGATGATCCCGCCGGCAACGATCACCACATCCTCCATCTCGTTGATCTTCATGCGCTCGAAGATCAGGGGGAAGAGGTCCATGTGCGCCCCGGACAGGATGCTCAGCGCGACAACGTCCGCATCGTTCTCCAGGGCGGCGTCGGCTATCATCTCCGGGGTCTGCCGGATGCCCGTGTACGTGACCTCCATGCCTGCGTCGCGCAGCGCTCGTGCGATGATCTTCGCCCCACGGTCGTGGCCGTCCAGTCCGGGTTTTGCCACGAGCACCTTGATCGCCCTGCTCACCATATCGGACTCCTACCTCCTCGCGTCGTCCTGGTCGACCAGCTCGATCAGGACGCCCCTCGTCGCCTTGGGATGAATGAAGCCGATTGTCCCCGACAATCCCTCGCGCGGCTCACGGTCGATAACTGCGATGCCCTGCTCATCGAGACGCCGAAGCGTTCCACCTAGGTTCTCGACCTCGAAACATATGTGGTGAACACCCTCGCCACGCCGCTCGATGAACTTGGCCACGCCTCCGTTGGGATCCGTGGGCTCGATGAACTCAAGCTGTGATCCACCCACCTGAATGAGCGCTGCCCGCACGGCCTGGTCCTCGATATCAACGACTTCAGCCTCAGCCACGCCGAAGACATCGCGGTAGAACCGGACCGTCTCGTCGATGTCCTTCACCGCGATACAGACGTGATTGATGTGTTGCACCGTGCAGATGCCCATGCGCTGCTCCGATGTGTGCTCCAGCGAGGCGATAGATCGGCGATCCCCCGCCAGTCCAGTATACCCGATTGGTGCGTGCTGCCCTCGGATACACGAGGCAACAGTGATTTGCGATTCAGTATAGTTGATACGTATTGACTCAAGTAATATTCTTTCGTTATAGTTAAGTAGACTAACACACCGAGAACCTGACAATCAGTCCCATCCATCGTGCTTCGACTTCCCGCGCGCAGGAATTCGATAGTACATCAGGGACGATACAAACTCACGGCAGGAGACTGAAATGGTATTGAAGCCGGACGATTTCACGGAGCAGGCGCAGGAAATTCTGGGCAAGTCCCAGGAGGTGGTGCGGCGCTATCGCCACAGCCAGTGGGATGTCGAGCACGTCCTCATGGCGGTCCTCGAACAGCCGGAGGGAGCGGCCGCGCAGATACTGACGGTACTTGGAGTGCAAATCGACACAATGCGGGAACGGCTGCACGGGACGTTGGAGTTGAGCCCCAGGCTGGAATACGAGTCGAACCAGATATTCATGACGCCCCGCGCCAGAGACATGCTCGCTGCCGCCACGGAGGAGTCCAAGCGGCTGAACGACGAGTTCATCAGCTCCGAGAACCTGTTGATCGCCATCGCCAAGGACGATAAGGGGCCGTCCGCCTCGCTGCTCAAAGAGTTCAACGTCGATGTCGAGGCGATATACCATGCCCTGCAGCAGGTGCGCGGCAGCCGCCGTGTGAGCGACCGGAAGGCTGAGAGCCGGTACAAGTCGCTGGAACGGTTCAGCGTCGACCTCACGGAATTGGCCCGCCGGGGCAAGCTCGACCCGGTCATCGGACGCGACACGGAGATTCAGCGCGTCATGCAGACCCTCATCAGGCGGACGAAGAACAACCCCGTCCTCATCGGTGACGCGGGCGTCGGCAAGACGGCCATCGCAGAAGGTCTCGCGCAGGTCATCGTGGCGGGCGACGTGCCGGAGGAGCTGGAGGGGCGCAGCGTGCTTGCGCTCGACATCGGAGGCATGGTGGCAGGGAGCAAGTTCCGGGGCGAGTTCGAGGAGCGGCTCAAGTCCGTCATGGACGAGATACGCGAGGCCGAAGGCGAGATCGTCCTCTTCATCGACGAGCTCCACACCGTCGTCGGTGCGGGCGCCGCCGAGGGCGCCATCGACGCGAGCAATATGATGAAGCCCGCCCTCGCGCGCGGCGAGCTTCAGGCCATCGGCGCGACGACCGAGCCGGAGTACCGAAAGTACATCGAGAAGGACGCAGCCCTCGAACGCCGCTTCCAGCCCATACTGGTCGAGGAGCCGGACGAGGACGTGGCGATTGAGATGATCCGTGGCCTCCGTCCCAAGTACGAGAGCCACCACAAGGTCTCCTTCACCGACGACGCGGTCGAGGCCGCCGTCAAGCTGAGCCGCCGGTACATCACCGACCGCCTGCTCCCCGACAAGGCCGTAGACCTCATCGACGAGGCGGCAAGCAAGCTCCGCATCGACGCGCAGAGTCTGCCGGGCGACCTGAAGAGCAAGGAAAAGCGGCTTCGCGAGCTGCTCAACGAGGAAAACGCGTTGTCCGACAGGGGAGAGTACGAGGCCGCCATGCGAATCAAGGCCGAGCGAGTGGGACTCCAGGAGGAGTTCGACGCCGAGCAGGCCAGGCCGGACGTGCGTGTCGACCGCGACATGACGGTCACGGCGGAGCACATAGGGAGCCTCATCGCAAGCTGGACGGGAATCCCCGTCGACCGCCTGCTGGAGAGCGAGGCGGAGAAGCTGCTTCACATGGAGGATCGTCTCCACGTGCGGGTGCGCGGCCAGGACTTGGCCGTGTCGGCCGTCTCGGATGCCGTGCGTCGCGCAAGGTCCGGGCTCAAGGACCCCAAGCGGCCCATCGGGAGCTTCATCTTCCTCGGCCCGACAGGAGTGGGCAAGACCGAGCTGGCGCGCGCCCTGGCCGAGTACCTGTTCGACGACGAGCGGAACATGGTCACGGTCGATATGTCCGAGTATGCCGAGCGCCACACCGTCTCGCGTCTCGTCGGCGCGCCGCCGGGTTATGTCGGCTACGATGAGGGCGGGCAGCTCACCGAGGCCGTCCGCAGGCGTCCGTTTCGGGTCGTCCTCTTCGACGAGATCGAGAAGGCCCATCCGGAGGTGTTCAACGTCATGCTCCAGATTCTGGAGGATGGACGGCTCACCGACGGACACGGTCGCACCGTCGACTTCACCAACACCGTCCTCATCATGACCAGCAACCTCGGCGCCGGAGTCCAGGAAGATTCGGCGCTGGGATTCCTGCCGAGCGTCGGCGCCGGCGCGTCCGACCGGAACGCCGCCGTCGAGGACGCTCTCAAGCGCGAGTTCCGGCCCGAGTTCCTCAACCGCATCGACGAGATCATAATCTTCGACCGGCTGTCGAAGGAGCAGATCAAGGAGATCGTGGGTATCCAGGTCGCCGAGGTGACGGCCCGCATGGCCGAGCACGGAATCACGATGAGCCTCACTGACGCGGCGAGGGAGTGGCTCGCCGACGAGGGCTTCGACGAGAAGTTCGGGGCGCGCCCGATCCGCAGGGCCGTGCAGCGTCACGTCGAGAACGCCCTGTCCAGGCGCATCCTGTCCCGGGAGCTGGCCGACGGCGACCACATAGTTGTCGACGCGGGCGAGGACGGGATCGTGTTCCAAACTGCGGAGCTGGCAGAGGCGGTATTGGCTTGAGGAAGAGAGTAAACCGGCGGAGCGTCCAGCGTCTGTTAATTCTGGCTACGCTCCGCCGCACGTCTTAACCTCACGCTTCGACAGGCTTTTAAGTAACTGCGGGAAACCCCTCTCTGTATCTCTGCCACGGTGGGGCTTCACCCTCACCCCAGCCCTCTCCCACGACGGGAGAGGGGAAGAATTCTTGAGACCAGACGCTACGACGGGTACTTGATGATTCCCCGTCCTTCGCCGCCGCCGACCAGGTCGTGGAACCCCTGGTTGATCTGGTCGAGGGAGTAGCTCCTCGTAATCAGGCTGTCGATGTCCAGCGTTCCCTTCAGGTAGGCGTCGACGATCTTGCGGAACGACTCGTGTGGGCTGGTGGAGCCGTAGTAGCTGCCCATGACGGTCTTCTGCGCCCGCACCATTTCCGACATGTCGATTGGGGCGTCCTCGCCGAGCGCGCCGAGTCCTATGAGGACGGCAGTGCCGGTCGTCCGCACGCTCTTGAAGGCGGCGGCGATGACCTCGGCCTTGCCGATGCTGTCGATTGCCACGTCGACCCCGCCACCGGTCATCTCCTTGATCGTCTCGGCGACGTCGTCTACCTCGCGGCTATTGATCGTGTCGGTCGCGCCGAACCGGTACGTGAACTCCAGCTTGTGGTCGAGGACGTCCACGGCGATGATCCTGCTTGCGTTCATGAGCTTGGCGCCCTGGATGACGTTGAGACCCACTCCGCCGCAGCCGAATACCGCGACGCTCATGCCGATCTTCGCATTCGGGTTGTTCATGACGCCCCCGACTCCGGTGGTCACCGAGCAGCCGATAAGGGCCGCGACCTCGATGGGCACCTCGTCGGGAATAGGCTGGCAGGCCTGCTGCGGACAGATAATCGTCTCCGAGAACACGCCAACCTTGCCGAGCTGGTAAACGTCGTCCCCGTTGTCGTGGAGACGCGCAGTGCCGTCGTACTGCCGGGGGCCGAGCGCGAGATTAGTCTCGCACACGTTCGGGAACCCGGTCGCGCAGTTGCGGCACATCCCGCAGGGTGAAACGAACGATATGATGCACCTGTCGCCCGGCTTGACCCGCGTCACTCCCTCTCCTACCTCCACAACCGTGCCCGCTCCCTCATGCCCCAGCACTGCGGGGAGATCGATCCTAGAGGTCCCCTGCATCAGGTGGTGGTCACTCAGGCAAATCCCGGCCGCGCCCATCTGAACACGCACCTCGCCCAGCTTGGGCGGGTCCTGCCGGAGCTCCTTGATCTGCAGCGGCGTCTTCGTCTCATACAGTACTGCTGCCTTTACCATCTGTCTCCTCCCCAACGTGTCTTTCGTATAGGGTAATGGCTCACCGCTGAACGGTCAAAGGCGCGGTAGCGGGGGCGGGCGGGGTCTGGTACATTTGGCCACAAGGAGGGTGCGCCGCGTCCGCGTACTGTCGTCGGGGCCGCCCACGAATCAGCGAAAACCTAAAACGTGTTAGGAGCTAGCATGATAGCCATCTTTGTGACGATAAAGGTCAAGCCGGGAATGATGGAGGAGTTCGTCGAGGCCAGCCTGGGAGACGCAAGGGGTTCTGTCGGCGACGAGCCCGGCTGCTTCAGGTTCGACGTTCTGCAGGACAGGGAGGACCCAAATATGGCCTACCTGTACGAGATCTACGAGGACGACGCGGCCAGGGAGACCCACCGCACGATGCCGCACTACCTCAAGTGGCGGGATGCCGTCGCCGACATGGTCGAGGGCAGCTACGGGATCGTGGAGATGACGACGGCGTATCCCCCAGCCTCCGCGCTGCACGCTCAGAAACCCCACCTGCTCGACTAGACTGCCTTGAAGATCGTAACGGCCCAGCAGATGCGCGAGATCGAAGACCGCGCCGAGGCGGGCGGCGTCTCCAAAGACGTGCTGATGGAGAACGCGGGCCTAGCGGTCGCGGACTACATTCGTAGCCAAGTGCGGAACCTCGTTGGGATGACGGTCGTCGTGCTCGTGGGGCCAGGCAACAACGGGGGCGATGGGCTTGTGGCAGCACGGCACCTCGACGCATGGGGAGCTCGCGTCACTATCGGTCTCTGCCGGGATAATCCTGCACACCGGGGCAAGGTCGATTTCCTGCGCGGCAAGCGCGTGACGGTCATCCAGCTCGACGACGATGAAGGCCTCGCCCAGCTAAGGGAATCGCTCAAGCTCGCGCAGATCGTTCTTGACGCTATACTCGGTACCGGGCGATCACGGCCTATAACGGAGACGACAGCTGAGGCATTGGAATTGCTCCGCGAGGCCCGGGCCGAGAAAGAACCGCCGCGTCTGATGGCACTCGACGTGCCGACCGGCCTCGATGCCGATACTGGAGCCGTGGATCCCAAGACCGTGCCGTCCGACGAGACTCTGACGTTGGGTAATCCGAAGGCGGGACTGTACCGATTCCCCGGAGCGGAGTACGCGGGCAAGATCGAGGTTCTCGACATAGGGATTCCCAATGGCGTGGACAGTGAGATCGCGTTCGAACTGATGACGGACGATTGGGCCGGCTTCGCCCTACCCGACCGTCCTATGTCCGGGCACAAGGGCACGTTTGGCAAGGCGCTCATCGTGGGGGGATCGACCCACTACGTTGGCGCGCCGTATCTCGCGGCGACCGCTGCAGGACGGGTCGGGGCCGGGCTGGTCACTCTGGCCGTTCCGCAGAGTCTGCAGATGGCGATTGCGGCGAAGGCCGTCGAGCCGACGTATCTGCCGCTGCCGGAAGAGTCGCCGGGGGTACCACAGGCGGACGCGGCTGGACTCATCGCGGAGGCGGTGAGCGGGTATCAGGCGCTGCTCATAGGGCCTGGTATCGGACAGGCGGACTCCACCCGCGAGTTGGTCACGAGGCTCCTTCTAAACAGTGGGACGTTTCCGCCTTTGGTCATCGATGCTGACGGACTGAACGTCCTAGCCTCGTCGTCGGAGTGGTGGAGCGAGTTTTCGCAGGAGGCCATACTCACACCGCATCCGGGCGAGATGGCGCGGCTGACCGGACTCTCGACGAAGGAAATCCAAGAGCGCCGCGTCGAGATCGCGGTCGAGTCGGCGGTGAAGTGGAGGAAGATCGTCGTGCTGAAGGGGGCGTTCACGGTCGTTGCATACCCCGATGGGAGTTCAAGGCTCAGTCCCTTCGCCAACTCCGCCATGGCGACGGCGGGGACGGGCGACGTGCTCGCGGGGACAATCGCCGGACTGCTGGCCCAGGGGGTCGAGCCGGAGGATGCCGCTGCGCTGGGGGTATATCTGCACGGTCTGGCAGGCGAAAGAGCGAGCGCTGATCTCGGTGACGCCGGGATGCTGGCGGGCGATCTGTTGCCTGAATTGCCGAGAGCGATACGCGACCTCCGGTGGGGTCGTGGAACTGAGGAAAGGCGGACGCCCTGGCGCACCTGAAAGGCAGGGAGCGAGCGCGATACGTCGGCGAGATGTTCGCCCGGATATCGCGTCGCTACGACCGTCTCAATACCATCATGTCGGGCGGGAGACACTACGCCTGGAGGCGGCGAGCTGCAGGCATGGCCGTAGGCGAGATGAGCGGGCCCGCACTTGATGTCGCCACGGGCACAGGGGACTTCACGTTCGATCTCCTGCGGCACCGTCAGGTCACCGGTGTCGTCGGCCTCGACTTCACGCGGGCGATGCTCCCGCTGGCAATCGAGAAGGCGTGCAACCGAGGGTCGGGCGACCGAATCGAGTTCATGGCCGGGGACGCCCACGCGCTCCCGTTCCCTGATGACCAATTCATCTGCGCGACGGTTGGGTTCGGAGTCCGCAACTTCATCGACGTTCCCCTGGCGTTGCGTGAGATGCGACGGGTCGTGAGGCCGGGAGGACGGGTGGTCATCCTGGAGATCGTGCGTCAAGACGGGCTGAATCCGATCGGCAAGTTGTTCCCACTCTACTTCCGGCGCGTGACACCTTGGATGGGGGCGCTCTTCGCGGGCGACCGAGAGGCGTATACCTACCTGCCGGAGTCGGTGCAGGGATTCCTGAGCGCCAAAGAGCTGGCGGAAATGATGTGCGGGGCGGGTCTGGTGAATGTGCGTTACCGGAGTTTGGGACTTGGGACAGTCGCGATACACGTGGGGGAGAAGAAAGAAAATAGAAAGTAGTGCGAAGGGTGAGGGGAGATTCACCGCAGAGGGCGCGGAGGACGCGGAGGGATGGAGGTGAAAATCCTGATTTTGTTGCATGGTGTTGCATTTTGTTGCATTTCCGCTGGGGCGGAAC
>VXLM01000034.1:2319-69433 GCA_009841605.1 Dehalococcoidia bacterium | reverse complement strand
ATCCTGATTTTGTTGCATGGTGTTGCATTTTGTTGCATTTCCGCTGGGGCGGAACAGTCTGCCCGAGCTTGCGGTTATGGATTTTAGATTCCTCGCTGCGCTCGGAATGACAGACAAGAAAGAAAGCAGTGTGAAGGGTGAGGGGAGATTCACCGTAGAGGACGCGGAGGTAGGTAGGTGAACATCCTGATTTTGTTGCATGGTGTTGCATTTTGTTGCATTTCCGCTGGGGCGGAACAGTCTGCACGGGCTTGCGGTTATGGATTTTAGATTCCTCGCTACGCTCGGAATGACAGACACGGGGGCAGAGTTATAGCTACAACTCCGTTTTGCCTACCCCTTTCAGCCCCCGGCGGGAGAGGGGATAGGAGGAAGAGAGAGGGGACTTTGGGGCGGATCGTATAACCTGACTTTTGCTGACATGCTCTGACATTTTGTGCTGCCTGCGACGTCTACTTCGCCGGTGATTTGGAACTATGATAGATTATATGTTCTTGTCCGTCAAATGCGGGATGGTGTCAGGGAGGCTCATGCTTTGACGGGCTCAGTATGAACGGGGGGTTACTTCAGTTTAAGGGCGCGGATGCGGTGGCCGAACTGCTCGGAGATGAGGAGGATGTCCTCGCCGTAGAAGGTTAGGCCGTAGGGGGTGTTTAGTCCGGTTTCGGCGTAGGGGCCGTCGGAGCCGGCGACGGTTTCGAGCGTGCCGTTGGGAGCAACGCGCCTGACGAGGTGGTTGGCGGAGTCGGTGAAATAGACCGTCCCATCGGATGAGACGGCGACGCCGTGGGGAGTGTCGAGCTTGGCCTGGGTCGCCAGCGTGCCGTCGGGCGAGAAGCCCTGCTCACCGGAGCCGACGATTGTGGTGATGATGCCGTCGGTGTCGACCCGGCGGATGACATGGTAATTATGGTCGACGAAGTACATGTTCCCCGCCTCGTCGAACGTTATGGAAGAGACTCCGCTGATCTGTGCATCCGTAGCCGGGCCGCCGTCGCCCGAATTGCCGGGCAGTCCGGTGCCCACGACGGTGTCGATGATGCCGGTCTGAGCGTCGATCTTGCGGATGCGTCCCACGTCGGTGTCGCCGATGTAGATGTTGCCGTCGGCATCGTGCGAGACTGAGGAGACGGCGACGAGGTTAGCGTTGAGGGCGGGGCCGCCGTCGCCCTTATCCCACTGGAATGCGGCGCCCGCGACGTTGTGTATGATGCCGTCGGAGTCGACGCGGCGAACGTGGCCGTGTCGGGTATCGGCGATGACAAGCGTACCTTCGGCGTCGACCGAAACGTCGTTCGGGTTGCCGAGATAGGCCTCGGTTGCAGGGCCGCCGTCTCCGCCGTAGGCGCGCGCTCCGTTCCCCGCGACGGTGCGGATGACGCCGGTGGAGGGATCGATGGCGCGTATTCGCTGGCTCCAGATATCGGCGATGTAGATTTGCCCGTCGGGGCCGACGCTCATACCGTCGGGGCCGCCAAGGAAGGCATTCGTTGCGACCTCGCCGTCGTGGTTGGTGGTTCCTCCGAGGACTGTCGTAACGATGCCCGTCTCGGCGTCGATCCGTCGCGTGCGTCCGCCGCAGTCGGAGTAGAAAACGGTGCCGTCCGGATCGGCCCAGACGCCGACCTCCACGGAGTTGACCTCGGTCTCGGTGGCCTTGACGCCCTCCTCGCCCATGCCGGGGACGCCGGTACCGGCGATGGTCGTGACGATGCCCGTCTCGGCGTCCACGCGGCGGACGCGGAAGCCGTACTTCTCGCCGACGTAGAGGTTGCCGTGAACGTCGACACAGATGGCGTCGGGCATGAGGGTGGACGCCTCGGTTGCCGGGCCACCGTCGCCGTTGGAGGCGCGCTGTCCATTGCCGAGCACTGTTGTGACGATGCCGGTCTCCATGTCAATCTTGCGAACCCGGTCGTTGGAGTTGTCGCAGACGTACAGATCGCCGTCAGGGCCGAAGGCGAGGTGTTCAGGATGGTAGAAGCCCGCAGCCTCCTTCGGGCCGCCGTCGCCGCTGTACCCGCCGAGGCTGAGGCCCTGCCCAATGTAGGGCCTGCTGTCTCCCATCTCGGAGGGGTGGTGTCGCGCCTCGTAACCGGCGAAGAGCTCGATGATGCCGGTCTCTGCGTCCACGCGGCTGATGTTGTTGGTCCACTCGCTGGAGACGTAAATGTCGCCGTTGTCAGCGACGGCGACGCCGCAGTGGGTGTCCATCTCGGCTTCGGTGGCGGGGCCGCCATGACCGCCGCGACCTAGTTTGCCCGATCCGATGATCGTCTCGATGATTCCAGTCTCGGCGTCGATGCGGCGGTAGACGAAGTTGCTGATGTCGTTGATGACTATGTTTCCGTGCACGTCCTGTGCGATGTCGTGCGGTGAGCGGAACTCCGCGTCGATGGCGGGGCCCCCGTCACCGGAGTATCCGGGAACGCCGGTGCCTGCGAAGCGATGCAGGATGCCGTCGTGGTCGATGCGCCAGACGATGTGCATGTGGTAGTCGTTGATGAGGAGCTCGCCGGTCTTGTTCCAGCGCAGGATGCCGAGGGGCCATCCGGCGTCGGCCTCCTTGGCGGGGATGCCCTCGCAGACTCCAACGCCGGCGATGGTGGTTATTTCGCCGGGCTGCATATTTTCGATGAGTTTATTGAGGTCCATGCTTTTCTCCCAGGTCCCCCTTCTTTGGTCCATCCCCCGGCGGGGGAAGGAAGGGGAGTTTGCATCTCGCCGCCTACGATGAGGGGTGAGAGATTGATACGTAGGGTTACATGTTCATGACGACCTTGACGATCTCGTCGGAGCGGTTTTCGTACATGTCGTAGGCCTTGTTGACCTCGTCGAACGGTAGCCGATGGGTGACCATTTCGGCGGGATCCCACCATCCGCGCTGGCGCAGACCGACCATCGTCTCGATGTGCTTGGTGACGCTGCCGCTCGCGGACGACGCGGTGGATATGAGAGTGACGTTGCGGTAGAGGAGGTCGCGGGCCTCGATTGGAAGGGTCGGGTTGGGGTCGCCGGTGTTCTGGTGTCCACCGAACATGATGATGGAGCCGCCGCGCTTCACGAGTCGACACGCGGCAGCGAAGGTGTCCGTGTATCCCGCAGCCTCGACGGTGACGTCGGGCAACTCGCCTCCGGTGATCTCCTCGACCGCCTCGTCGAGCAGTTCCGTGGAGGGATTGATCGTGTGTGTCGCGCCGAACTTGGTGGAGTATTCGAGGCGGTAGTCGAAGAGATCGGCGGCAATGACGCGGCGCGCTCCGGCCCTAGCCGCCATGGCGGTGAATGAGAGGCCGATGGCGCCCTGCCCTATTACCAGAACGGTGCGGCCGAGCAAGGTTCCCACCTGTTGGAGGGCAAAGAGGACGGTGCCGGAAGGCTGGCACATGATCCATTCTCCGATGTCGCCGTCGTCCGGCAGAGCGATGATGCGGTCCGGGAGCGATTCGTAGTATTCGACGAGGCCCTGGTGGGTGCTGGGGATGATGATGACGCGCTGGCCCTCACGCCACTCGTCCGAGCGGCTCTCGACGATGGTACCCGCCAGTTCGTGGCAGGGCGTGCCGACCTCCACGGGGTAGTGCTCTTCGGGGAAGACGGTGCCATACTCGTAGCGCATGTCGCTGCCGCAGATAGACCAGCGTTCCAGGTTGACGAGGCAGTTGCCGTCCCTCACCTCGGGGACCTCGGCGTCGACGATTTCGAAATGCTTGGGGCCGACCAGATGCGCTGCCTTCATTCATGTTCTCCGCTGCGATGGCAAGAATACGCGAGAGTTATACCCGACTGGGAGGCGAACGTAAAGCGGTCGGGGGGAGGTAACTGTTCAGAGTTGATGAGAGGAACACCCTCCCCTCTGTGGATACCCGCTTTCGGAGACCTTTGCGTAACCTCCAGATATGCCTTAGCGCCGCGAATTTCACCCCCATCCTAACCTTCCCCCATCAAGGGGGAAGGGATTTCCAGGCTCCCATCAGGGGTTATGCCAAGGTCGGTATGACGGTGGCTGTGTATGTTGAGCGCTCTCATGAAGTCTGAACAGTTACGGGGAGAGGGAGTCTGCATTGACGAGAAAGTAGCTCATGCACTGTCATTCTGAGCGGAGCGTAGCGGAGTCGAAGAATCTAAAGTGTCTGTGCAAACGTAAAGCTGACATAGAGCGTTCTTACGCCGTTTTCACTCTTGGTCACGACCATAAGCGCGGCACCGGCTATCCGGTCTTGCGGTCATGGATTTTAGATTCCTCGCTTCGCTCGGAATGACAGGGTTGCGTAGGTCGGATCATAGCTGTAATCCCATTTTACCTACCCCTGTCAGCCCCCGGCGGGGGAGAGATTGAGGTTATCTCGTAGACGAGGTATCCGGGATGTCTCCTGAATTGACAGTCGGAATGAACGGCTGGTAGGCTGGCCCGCACCGCAACGACCGGGGAGGCGGCCGTCATGAGGATCACGGACGTGAGGGTCGTCTCGAAGGGCCTCCGGATCGGGCCGGTGCTGGTCGAAGTCGAGACGGACGAGGGCATCACGGGCGTCGGCTCCACCTCCGCTTCCGTCTCCGTCATTTCCGCGCTGATTGAGGATGAGTCCGACGGACTCCGAAGCCTGCTGATCGGCACCGATCCCACCGACGTGAACATGGCATGGCGTCGTATGTTCGCCAGCGGCGACCGTGGTCGCTCAGGCGAGGGGGGAGTGGCGGTCAATGCGATGGGCGCCATCGACATGGCTCTGTGGGACATCGCAGGCAAGGCGGCGGGACTGCCTATCCATAAACTGCGTGGCGGAGCCGTGCAGGACAGGATCATGGTCTACGCGAGCGCGACGGCCTTCGATAGGGGCCACATGGAGCGCACGGGCGAGTGGAGACACAATCCGACCGAGGTCCTGGTGAAGGAGGCTCTGGAGAACAAATCGCTGGGGTTCAAGGCCATGAAGTTCGGATGGGGCAACTACTTTAGCGAGAGCGACTACGACGACATCGAGGCCGTCAGGGACGCCATAGGTCCCGACATGAAGCTGATGCTGGATTTGGGTCCCTTCGCCTACCTCGACGGGACGTGGACAGTGAAGGATGCCATCCATGTTGCTGAGAGGCTGGCGGAGTACGACATCTACTTTCTCGAAGAGGCGCTTCACCCCTACGACGTGGACGGATTCGAGGAGCTCACGCTGCAGTCGCCCATCCGGATAGCAACGGGGGAGAGCCTGACAACCGTGCAGGACTTTCAGCCGTTCATCGATAGGAGGGCGCTCGATATCGTTCAGCCGGACGCGCAGCAGATGGGGCTGACTCAATTCGCTCGCGTGGCGGAACGGGCGGAAGAGGCGGGAATTCTGTGCATTCCGCACGGGCCGTGGTCGGCATTCCTAGTCGCGGCGCATATGCAGGTGCTGTGCACCGTGACGAACTGCCCCATGATCGAGTACCCGGCTCCCGCCGTGGAGCGCGGTTCCGGGCGAGAGGGGCTTGTCGAGGCGATGCACGAGAAGGTGATCGAGACTCCGATGGTGGTGAAGGACGGCTATCTCGAACTTCCAGACGGGCCGGGGCTGGGGTTGGGCAACTTCGTGCACGAGGCCATCGACGAACTAACTGGAAGATTCGGCGGGGACGTTCAGCAATGATCGAGCCCGTCAGTAAGGTCGTCGTGACGTGGAGCGGTTACCGAGACCGAATACTGAAGCGGAGCGGGCTTGAGGGCTACGAGCACCTCGATTTCCTCTTCAGCGACGACAAGGACGAGATCGTGTCGGGGCTGGCGGACGCCGATGCGGCGTTCATCGGGCCATGGGACGCGGATATGCTCACGGCGGCGAGTAAGATGCGGTGGATACACGCGATCGGCGGGGGTGTTAAGGACTATTTGTTCTCCGAGATGGTGGAGAGCGACATCCCGTTCACGTGCGGGAAGCCCGCGTTTTCCATTCCCGGGGCGGAGTTCGCGCTGGGGGCGATGCTGATGTTCTCGCGGCGGAATCACGTGACGGTTGGCACGCCGAAGCTGACGCAGCGCAGTCCTTCGCAGGAGGTCGCGCTGAGGCCGGTCGATCTGCAGGGGAAGACGCTTGGCGTGCTGGGCATGGGCGGGATCGGGCAGGCGTTGGCCCCGAGGGCTAAGGCGATGGGAATGCGAGTGCTGGGAACGTCGCGCCGGTCGAGAGAGGCACCTGAAGGGGTGGACCGGATGTATCGCGCGGACGAGGCGGCCGACATGGTGGCGAAGTCGGACTTCGTCGCCGTGGCGGTGCCGGACACGCCGGAGACGGTGGGCATAGTATCGGAGGGCCTGCTGGCCAAGATGAAGCGCGGGGCAGTCATACTGGACTGTTCGGGGCGTACGGGGCTCTACGATTACGACGCGTTGGAGCAGGCACTGGCGTCGGGACAAGTGGGGGGCGTATGTTTTCAGCCCGCCGGGGATTCTCCCGGAATGCCACCGGACGACTCGGACTTCTGGAAGCGCGACAACGTGGTGGTTTCGACGTGCAGGGGAACGTCATCCGAGCAAGAGGATCTTTGCATAGGGTTGTTCTTCGAGAATCTTCGACGATTCGAGTCCGGACGTCCTCTGTTGGGGTTGGTGGACAAGAGATCAGGGTATTGAGGAGAGAAGAAAGTAGAGGGGATTGCGTAGGGAGTGGGAAGTAGAGGCTAATGCGTATAGAGTATTGTGTAGGAAAGTCTAGGAGGCAGCGATGAAGGTCATGAAGGCGGTCGATAGGGACGAAGTGGACAACTCACACCGAGACATCTTCGAGGGTGGGCAGGTGGTGATGAATCCCCTGATAGACGGCGACGACTCAGAGAGCTACCGGTTCAACGTCGTGAACTTTCGGGGAGGAGCGCGGACAAAGTTCCACACTCACTCGTGCGACCAGGTGCTGTACGCGACAAGCGGCAAAGGGTTCGTCGGGACGCGCGACGAGGAAGTCGAGATCACCACGGGAGACACGGCACTGATCCCGGCGGGCGAGGTGCATCGTCACGGGGCGAACCACGGCGAGGACTTTTCACATATCTCGCTGCAGACGGCGCATTGCACGACCGAGGTGCTGGAGTAGCAAGGCAGAAAGTAGAAAGTAGTGAGTAGAAAGTAGGAGGAAGTGCTTGGCGGGGATTGATTTGTCGGATGGCCTGTTGGAGCGGTACAAGCGGGCGAGCGTGCCGACGGTGTGGAGCGCGTTGGACGAGTTACACGGCTATCATCAGTCGTTCATGCAGGGGGTGAGCTCGCAGACGCCGGGAGAGACGCTCGCCGCGCGGGCGCGCACGCTGCGGTTCATTCCACCACGCCCGGATATCTTCGACGAGACTCCTGCCGGAGAGGACGCGCCGGAAGCGAGGGCCATGGCGCGATGCGGGCCGGGAGACGCGCTGGTGTGCGACGTAGCAGGATCGCGGTACTCATCGAGCGGCGGGGAGATGAAGCTGCTCCAGCTAAAGATGAACGGCGCGGAAGGCATCGTTACCGACGGAGCGATACGCGACCTCGTGGGTGTGAGGAAGCTCGGTTTCAAGATATTTGCCGCGGGAGGAACGGTTGCGGCCGGCAAGGCGCCGTTCATGTTCTCGTACGAGGAGAACGTGGTGATCCAGTGCGGGGGGATTACCGTGCGTCCGGGCGACCTGATCGTGGGGAACGACGATGGAGTGGTATGCGTACCGAGCCAGTGGGCCGAAGAGGTCATTGACTGGGTGGAGGAGCACGACTATTTCGAGGACGTTATCCGCGATATGGTACTGAGGGACAACGTTCGTCCGACGACGTACTACAATGCGGCGATGTTTGAAAAGCTGAAGGCGGAGCGGGAGGGAGGAAGAAAGTAGAAAGTAGTGCGTATTGCGTAGGTCTCGCCCGCAACCACACATGGGGTTAAGTTCTCTCGCGGGAACGACCCGCGAACCGGAAAAGTACGCGAGACTTGTGGTTCGACCCGCCGGGTTAGGCAGGCCGAACCAAGTGTTTCAGGCGCGTTGAGTCGCTGATCGAGGGCTAGGTGATGTCGACGGTGGCGCCGGCCTCTTCGAGGGCGGTCTTGGCCTCGTCGGCCTCTTCCTTGCTGACGCCCTCCTTGATGTTGGAGGGAGCGCCCTCGACGACTTCCTTGGCCTCCTTGAGACCGAGGGAGGTCACGGTGCGAACGGCCTTGATGACGTTGATCTTCTTGGCGCCGAAGTCCTTGAGGACGACGGTGAACTCCGTCTTCTCCTCTTCCTCGGCGGCCGGGGCGGCGCCGTTGCCGCCGTCGGTCGCGACCGGCATGGCGGCCATGGCCATGGGGGCCGCGGCGCTCACGCCGAACGTATCCTCAAGCTCCTTGACCAGCTCGGCCAGCTCAAGTACCGACATTCCCTTGATTGCTTCCAGTACTTCTTCTTTCGTTGCCATGGGTTCTCTCCTTTTTGTTTGCTTGGGTTGGTTGTGGTTTGCGGAAGGTTGTTAGATTGTTACTCGCTTTCCTTCTGGTCGGCGATGGCTTTGAGGGCCGTAACAAGGCCGACCTGAGGAGCGCTGAGGACGTAGGCCAAGTTTCGCATAGGGGCCTGCAGAGTGCCCACCAGACCGGCGATGGGGGCCTGAAGCTGTCCGAGCACCTGCCCGACGAGGATCTCCTTGGACGGGAGCTTGGCTAGGTTGTCGACTTGCTCGGGGGTCAACGACCTTCCGCTCAGATAGCCGCCAACGATGGTCATGGGGATCCTGGAGGACGCCAGATGCTCGGTGAGGGTCTTGGCGGCGACTGCAGGGTCGTCGAAGCCAAAGGCTATGCCGGTCGGGCCGGTGACGATGTCCTTGACGGCGGGGGCTCCCGCCTCGTCGGCGGCGATGTGCGCGAGGGTGTTCTTCACGACGCGCAGGCGCACGCCATTCTCTCGGAGAACGCGCCGGAGCTCAGTCATGTCGGCGACCGACAGGCCGTTGTTGTTCGTCCCTATGGCGACGGTCGACGTCTCGATCAGTTCTTTGATCTGACGTACCTGTTCTTCCTTCTCAGGTGTAGGCACTCTGTTTCACCTTCCATTCTGTTCGGGCCGGTATCAGGGATGTTCTGAAAAAGAAATCCCCGAGCCGCAGACTCGGGGCAATAAGCACGGAACCGTGCCACCTTCTCGTGGCAACAGATCCATTCGCTTAGAACCTCGGCGGGTCTCTTCGAGTTTACTCCGCCACATGGCGGAACCCGCTGTCTACGGCACAGCGTATTCTATTGTACGGTTGTCGTCGTCAGGGTCGCAACATCCAGCGGGATGCTGGGACCCATGGTGCTCGTGAGATAGGCCGCGATGATGAACTGGCCCTTGACACCGCTTGGGCGTGCGCGGACGACGTTGTCGATCATCGTCAGCAGGTTGTCCAATATCTGGTTCTCTTCGAAGCTGGCCTTGCCGATGGCGAGGTGCATGAGCCCGGTGCGATCGAGGCGATACTCGACGCGGCCCTTCTTGGACTCCTCGATGACTCGCGGCAGGTCGTCGGGCTGAACGACGGTTCCCGTCCTAGGGTTCGGCATGAGGCCGCGCCGTCCGAGATAGCGTCCCAGTCGCCCTATCTTGCCCATCATGTCCGGCGTGGCGATTGCCACGTCGAAGTCTACCCAGCCGCCTTCGACGCGCTGGATGAGGTCGTCATTGCCGACGAAGTCCGCGCCTGCCTGCTCGGCGATGGCGACGGCCTCGCCGTCGGTGAAGACGGTGACGCGCAGGGGCTTGCCGACGCCATGTGGGAGCACGGTCACCCCGCGAACGATCTGGTCGGCGTGGCGGGGGTCGGCCCCGGTTCGAATGTGAAGCTCAATGGTCTCGTCGAACTTGGCGGTGGCGGTCTTCTTGACCAACTCCGCGGCTTCGGCCGGTGAGTAGTGCCGGTCAAGCTCGATGAGTTCCTTGGCGGTCGTGTATCGCTTTGTTGCTGTTGTCACGGTTGTCTAACCCTTTGCGCGACGGATGTCGCCGTTATCGCTGTACCTGAATGCCGATGCTACGAGCGGTGCCCTCGATGATTTTCATGGCGCCCTCGATGTCGGCGGCGTTGAGGTCCTGCATCTTGGTCTGGGCGATCTCCCGCACCTGATCCTCGGTAACCGTCCCAACCTTCTCAGCGAGGGGGTTTCCGCTCCCCTTTTCGAGCCTCGCGGCCTGCAAGAGCAGCGAAGCCGCCGGGGGAGACTTCAGGATGAACGAGAACGACCTGTCCTCGAAGACCGTCAGCTCGACCGGAACGATATTGCCCATCTGCTGGGCAGTGCGGGCATTGTACTCTTTGACGAACGCCATGATGTTGAGGCCGTGCTGACCCAGAGCCGGACCTACGGGCGGAGCGGGGGTCGCCTTGCCACCCTCGATTTGCAGCTTGATGACTGCCCTGACCTTCTTAGCCAACTTGCTCTCCTAGGATTCTATCTTTGTGAATTGAAGCTGGTAGGTACCGAATTCGGGCGACCACAAGGGTCGCCCCTACGTGGGGTTAACGCGTCTAGCCCTTTTCGACCTGCAGGAAGTCCAACTCAACGGGTGTCTCTCGTCCGAAGAACGAGACGAGGACCTTGAGCTTGGAACGCTCGGCGTAGACCTCGTCGACGGAGCCCATGAAGTCCATGAACGGGCCGTCGACGATCCGCACCATCTGGCCTTTCTCGAAGCCCACGCGTACACGCGGTTCGGCGGACTTCATGTGGTTCAGGATGGCGTCGACCTCGCTCTGCTCCAGGGGGACGGGTTTCTGGCGCTGTTCGCGCTCGTCCTCGGCGGAGACGAATCCCGTTACGCCGGGGGTGTTTCTGACGACGAACCAGCTCTGGTCGTCCATCTCCATCTCGATGAGGATGTAGCCGGGGAAGACACGTCGTGACACCGACGTGCGCTTGCCTTCCTTGATCTCGATTTCGTCCTCGGTGGGAACGACGACCTGGAAGATCTTGTCGCCAACGTCCATCGACTCGATCCGCAGGTTGAGGTTCTTCTGAACGCGCTCTTCCTGCCCTGAATAGGTGTGGACGATGTACCAGCGGCGTTCAGCTTGTTCCGTAGTCATTGGTTCACCCCCAGGATCACGTCCATCAGCCTGGTGAAGACCATATCGACAGCGAAGAGGAATGCGCCGATGGCGGCCGAAACCGCGAGAACCATGAGCGTGAGCCGCATCGTCTCTTCACGGGTCGGCCAGGTGACACGCTGCAGCTCGCGATAGGCCTCGGAGATGAAGCGCAGACTGAACCCTCGCCGCGGCTGTCCTGCGGCGGCCCGTCCTCCGGTTAGGGGATCACGAACCATGGGTTACCTCACTTCGCGGTAGAGGGCATGGGTACGGCAGCGCGGACAGTACTTCTTGAGTTCCAGCCGGTCCGGGTCGTTACGCCGGTTCTTGCTCGAATGGTATGTCCGCTCCGGGCACTTGGTGCAGGCCAAGTTTATCAGAATTCGGACATCTCCTCTGCGGGGCATGGCTTCCTCGTTGGAACGAAACGAAGGGACGCTGCGAGCGTCCCTTCGTGGTTTTTGTTTCCTAGCGTTACTCGGTTATTGCCGTGAACACGCCGGAGCCGACTGTGCGGCCACCCTCACGGACGGCGAATCGAAGCTGGTCAGTCATAGCTACCGGGGTGGTGAGCTTGATGTCCATCTCGATGTTGTCGCCCGGCATGACCATTTCCACGCCGTCGGGCAGCTTGATCTCACCCGTGACATCGGTCGTGCGGATGTAGAACTGCGGCTTGTACCCGCTGAAGAACGGGGTGTGCCGACCGCCTTCCTCCTTGGTCAGAACGTAGACCTGGGCGCTGGCGTCGGTATGCGGCGTGACACTGCCGGGGGCGGCCAGAACCTGGCCGCGCTCGACCTCGTCGCGGTCGACACCGCGCAGGAGAAGGCCGACGGCGTCGCCCGGCTCGGCTTCGTCGAGCATCTTGTGGAACATCTCGACGCCGGTGACGACAGTCTGGCTCGTCTCTTTGATTCCAACAACGTCCACCGTATCGCCGACCTTGACGATTCCCTGCTCGACGCGACCGGTGACGACGGTGCCTCGACCCTTGATGCTGAACACGTCCTCGACGGGCATGAGGAAGGGCTGGTCGCTGGGGCGGTCGGGAACGGGGATGTAGTCGTCGACTGCGTCCATGAGCTCCCAGATGCCGTTGCCCCACTCGGAGTCCCGCGAAGTGTCGTCGGACTCAAGAGCGTTGAGGGCACTGACCCGAACAATCGGCACATCGTCGCCGGGGAAGCCGTACTCGGTCAGAAGCTCGCGCATCTCCAACTCGACGAGCTCAAGCAGCTCTTCGTCGTCAAGCATGTCGACCTTGTTGAGGGCGACGACGATGGCGGGAACCTCGACCTGGCGGGCGAGCAGGATGTGCTCGCGGGTCTGGGGCATGGGCCCGTCGGGTGCGCTGACCACGAGGATCGCGCCGTCCATCTGGGCCGCGCCGGTAATCATGTTCTTGATGTAGTCGGCGTGTCCCGGGCAGTCGACGTGGGCATAGTGACGCGACTCGGTCGCATACTCGACGTGCGTGATCGCGATGGTCACGCCGCGCTCCTTCTCCTCGGGGGCGTTGTCGATGCTGTCGAACTCCCTGAAGTCGGCAAGCCCGGTGTTTGCCAGGGTCTTTGTGATTGCCGCGGTCAGCGTAGTCTTACCGTGGTCGACGTGACCGATGGTACCTACGTTCAAATGCGGCTTGTCTCGTACGAATCGCTCCTTTGCCATCTCCTACTTTCTCCTCTTCTTAGTTCTCTTTTGTTATTTTTGTTTTCTCGTTCAGTTTTGTGGAGCCCTCAAGCAGACTCGAACTGCTGACCTCGTTCTTACCAAGAACGCGCTCTGCCTCCTGAGCTATGAGGGCACGCACCTTCCTCTCAGAACGGTCTGGTGCAGGGAGTAGGATTCGAACCTACGTAGCCCTTAGGGCGCCAGATTTACAGTCTGGTGGATTTAACCACTCTCCCATCCCTGCACGTAGCCGACAACCCACAAGTTTAGCACAGCGTCATTTCCAATCCAAGAAGCGCTTGGGCGAAGCGTCATCTCGGTTCGGTTAGGGAAAAGCCCCAGGGGGGACTCGAACCCTCCAACCTGCCGATTACAAATCGGCTGCGCTGCCGATTGCGCCACTGGGGCCCGGCTGATTTACTCAACAAAAAGGGCTAGCGCCCAACTAGCCCTGTTCGTATTGTAGTCAACTACGCAGAGGCGGTCAACAGTTTTTGAAGACTCTCATAGTCGGATTGAAGGGAGTGTACTCACAGTTTCGACGTGGCGTAGCCGATTAGCTTGTAGAGAAGCTTGGCAGCCGTGAAGGCGCAGGCCACGGGACCTTCGTTCGGGCTTAGCTCCACTACGTCGAAGCCGACGATTCGCCTGCTCTCCGAGACAAGATGAAGCAGTTTCGTGGCTTCGGACCACGTCATTCCACCCGGCTCGGGAGTGCCGACGGCGGACATGATCGAGGGATCGAGTACGTCGAGGTCGACGCTGACGTATACCTTTGTGCCCAGTCGCTCGATTACGTCGGCGGCGAGTTCATCGATTCCCACCGAGGGAGGCCATGTGAAGACGGGCACGCCTTTGGTGCTAATGAACCGCCCTTCGGTCTCGCTCATGCTGCGAATGCCGACCTGCACGATGGGAGCGCGTTCATGCAGTCGTCGAGCGACGCAGGCGTGGCTCCACCGGCTCCCCATGTACTCGTTTCGGAGGTCTGCGTGGGCGTCGAGGTAGAGAACGGTCAGGTCGGGATGCCTTTCAAGCGCCGCTGTGACTCCTCCGACGGTGATGGTGTGCTCGCCGCCGAGCAGGGCCACGAGCTTGTCTTGCGCGATGAAGTGCGACGCGACGCGACGGACGCGCTCAATCATAGCCTCCGGGCCTCCGCTGTGCGGCTCTATTTCCTGGGTGGTATAGATGCCGACGGTGGAGACATCCCGCTCAAGCTCGATGTCCCACTCTTCAAGCTGCTTGGAGGCGGTGATGGTGGCGCGAGGGCCATGGCGCGCGCCGGGCTGGAAGGACGTGGTGCTGTCATAAGGGACAGGGACGACAACGACACCGGAGTCTTGGAGAGTCCGGGATGCCGGGGTATCGAGAAAGGTCTCCCACGTGCGGGGGACGTCCTCGGGCCAGTCGGAGCTACGCATCGCCGCTGCCGCGGGCGGTGGAGAGGAAGACTCGCTCTCGGACCATGCCGGCGTAGGCCTCTCGCGGCGTCGCGTGGTCGAAGGAACGATCCATCGTCCAGGTCTTGACCTCGCCCTTCACACCGAACGCGGCCTTCACGTCGTCGAGGGAAGCGGAAATGTCGAAGTCATTGCACGAAAATATGTCGATGTTGAGGTAGCCCTTATCCGGGAAGGTATGGACGCTGATGTGGCTCTCTGCAATGATGACAAACCCGGAAACGCCCCAGTCGTCGGGGACCTTGCCGGTGTAGGAGTAGACCTGCGGGGCGGCGACCTTGGTCATGCCGATCACGTTGGGGTACTCATCGAGAAAGCGGTAGACGAGCGCCTCGTCGCTGAGTTTGGCGGAGTCGGCCCCGTAGCCGTCGATAGCGAGATGCAAGGCAGCCTCGTCGGTGATCGCAGAAGACTTGAGACCCTAGAATATCACCGTCCCAATTGCGGGACAATGCGAGGGAATGGATTGCCCCGAACTCGCGGGAGGCTTCGTGAGTCCGGGGCGGAGAGGAGGTTAGCTCTTCACGTTAATGGCAAGACTCCTGGCCTTCTTGGACTCCTGCTTGGGGAACGTGATGGTGAGCACCCCGTTCTCATAGGTCGTCTCGGCACCTTCGGTGTCCACCGTGTCGGGCAGACGCACGGAGCGATGGAAGGCGCCAACCCTACGCTCGCGCAGGTAGTAGCGCTCGTCATTCTTCTTCGTCTCCGTTGCGGTCTCTCCCTTGATGGTCAGGACGCCGTCCTCGACGGTCGCGCTGATCTGTTCGGGGTCGATGCCGGGCACAGAGGCGTCGATGGCGACACTGTCGCCTTCCTGTCGAACATCGAGAGGAACGGCCCAGCCCTGTGGCCTGGCAGGGCGGCCCAAACCGGAGTAGCTCCTCCAAAACCTGTTCATCACATTGTCGACCCGGCAAAGCTCCGCCACCGGATCCAATCTCTGTAGTACCATTGCAGACACCTCTCTAATGGGTTGGTGATTCGTAATGAATGGTGTCGAATCACTTCACGGTCTATTGTAACCATAGTGTATCTATAATGTCAATAGAATTATAGTATTTACTATATATATAGCTGAGCAATACCTACAAATGTGATAGTATGGCTGTGACAGTATGGACTAGAAATGAGTAGGGTGCCCATAGGGTTTTAGGGGAAATGACAACACGGAAGACGAAGACCTACTACGACGTTCTGGGCGTAGAGAAGAGCGCTACGGATAAAGATATCCGCCAAGCGTTCCGGCGGCTTGCGCGTAAGTACCATCCTGACTTGAACCCGGACGATAAGGAAGCAGAGGCCAAGTTCAAGGAGATCAATGAGGCGAACGAGGTTTTGTCGGACGCCGATAGCCGGAAGAAGTACGACCAGTACGGAGACGATTGGAAGCGCGCCGAGGAGTTTGAGTCGCACCACGGGAGCCGGGGAGCCGGCAGAACTTACACTTGGAGTGGCGAGGACGAATTTGACGCCGACCCGTTCGCCGGGTTCGAAGACCTGTTTCGGAGGAATCAGCGTCGACGGACCGAGACTGCCTCACGACCTCAGCGCCTGGAACTCGATATCGAGGTGACTCTTGAGGAGTCGTACCTGGGGTCGAAACGCACGGTGACGATCACCCAGGGAGGACGAGAGCGACGGATCGAGGTAGACATTCCGCCGGGAGTGGACACCGGCTCGGTCGTGAAGGTGAGGCCGTCGGCCAACCAAGACCTCAGGCTGAAGATGATCGTGGAGCCTCATCCTCATTTCCAGCGACTAGGTGACGATCTGTACTTGGACGCAGCGGTGCCGCTCGACGACGCCGCGCTGGGCGCGGAGGTCGAGATCGCGACGATAACAGGCAAAGGACAGCTAAAGATACCTGCAGGCAGCCAGAACGGGCAGAGGATTCGTCTAAAGGGCAAAGGGATGCCGAAACTGGGATCGCCGGACAAGAAGGGAGACCTTTTCGTGGTGGTGCGTCCGGTTATGCCTGAGCCTATGGGGGAAGAGGAGCGCAAGGTGTTCGAGCGATTGCGTGGGCTCCGCACCGGAAAGGGGTAAGCGATGACCATGGAGGATATGGTCGGATACGACGAGCCGTGTTTCGTGATCAGCGTTGCAGCTCGAATCGTCGGGGTCCAGACGCAGACGCTGAGATACTATGAACGTATCGGTCTCGTTCAGCCGCGTCGTACATTGGGCAACCAGCGGATGTACTCGCGCCGCGAGGTGGAGCGGGTCCAGCGAATTCGTGGGCTCATCAACGATCTGGGAGTGAACCTCGCGGGGGTCGAGGTGGTCATCAAGCTCCTTGACCGGCTTGAGCAGGCCGAGGAAGAGAAGGACGAGCTGCGAGGAAGGATACGGGTCTTGGAGCAGCGCCTGCGAGCGGCGACGCGGCAGGTGGTGTAGGTTTTATCGAGGCCATGAGCGAGCCGCTCGTCCTTGACGTTCTGGATTCCACGCACGTTTGCCCATATACTTGAAGCGGACTCTACGACCAAATGGAGCACGAAATGACCTCGTCCATCCCCAGCCTCTTGCCCACAACCGTTATCGGGAGCCATGCCTATCCCGGCTGGATGTGGACTGCCCTAGACGAGGTCGAGAAGGGGGGATATGGACGAACCGACGAGCGCGAGCTATATGACGATGCGGTGAATATGGCGATGCTTGACCAGGAGAAGTCGGGCGTCGACATCATCTCGGATGGGGAGATGCGACGCTGGTACTTCGTGCAGAGCTTCTACAAGCGGATTGAGGGTATTGAGCAGGAGCCGGAACTGAGGAAGGTGGGGCTGTACGGCTATGACTCCCCGCCTCGCTATAAGGCAGTGGATAAGCTCGGCGTGCCGGACGGCCTCGGAATCATCGAGGAGTACAGGTACGCCCGCGCCAACACGACCAAGCCGATCAAGGTGACGTGTCCAGGGCCGCTGACGCTGACGATCCACATCCGACCAGGCGATGCGTACAAGGACCGGGTAGAGATGTCCTGGCACTTTGCGGAGGCGATCAATAGAGAGCTCAAGGCATTGGTGGACGAGGGTGTGGACTACATCCAGCTCGACGAACCCTCGTTCGCGGTTATCCCGGGTCAGCTCGATGACTGGGTAGACCTATACAACGCGGCGGTGGAGGGGGTGAATGCCAGGATCGCACTGCACATCTGCTTTGGGAACCTCACCAGCAGGCCGCGCGGCAAGCGGTCGTTTGCCTGGATGTTCCCGAAGGTGCAGGAGTGCCGGTACGACGAACTGGTCCTTGAGTACGCGAATCGTGAGATGAGCGAGATCGAGTACTGGAAGGACTGGGTAGGTGACAAGAAGCTCGGCATCGGGGTCATCGACGTGAAGTCGTTCTACGTCGAGAGTCCGGAGGACGTGGCCGAGCGCATCCGGCTTGCGATGGAGTACGGTCCCGCGGAGCAGCTCGTCGTGAACCCGGACTGCGGCTTCTTCCAACTGCCTCGCTGGATAACCCGGCTCAAGCTCGATGCTATGGTCGCGGGGGCGCAGATTGTGCGCAACGAGCTTGAGGGATAGGTCAACTCCTCTAATGTTCCAGGTTACCGACGCGGCAAAGGACGAGCTCAAGACGATCTTGGAGGCAAGAGCGTTACCAGAGGGTCGATACCTGAAGCTGGCGGTCAAGCCGGAGTGGACGGGTCCGGGAGATTTCGGGGTGGTCATAGATGCTGAGAAGGGCGGAGAGGTCTTTTACGAGCACGAGGGAATCGTTGTCCTTGTGGTCGATCCCGGTCTTGCGGAGAACCTGGAACGGTCGGTGTTCGATTTCAAACAGACGCCGCAGGGGGCGGGGTTCACACTGGACGTGTACTGAGGCGTATTGGGAGTTTGAATGGTTACAGCTTCGTGCTTGAGAGGCGACCTCCCCTACAAATGCGCGAAATCTCCTTTGTGTAACCCCCGGTAGCGATAGTTGCGAAACTCTCATGTGACAGTCAGGTCATCGGACGCCGGATTTCTCTCCGGCGTTGACGACATTGTCCAGTCCTTCTTGCGAACGCCCCTGTGGGTAACCATGGGGTGGTACGACTTCGAGCTGCAGTATCGCAGAGCGTTCATTGGCCCACTCTGGGAAGTCATTATCATTGCTGTGTGGGTCGCAGGGCTTGGGCTTCTCTTCGGTCGCCTGCTCGGACATGACCAAGGCGACTATCTCGTCTACATGGCGTCGGGAGTCGTTCTCTGGCAGTACGTGTCGAGCACGCTCACGACCGGCGCGAACGTCTTTGTCGCCAACTCAAGACAGATTGTCTCGGTCAACAACCCAATGTTCACCTACGTGCTGCGGAACGTGATCGAGCATCTGGCCAAGCTGTCCATCCACTCGATTGTATTCATTGCGGTAATGGTTCTCACGCGCACCCCTGTTGAGCCGGTGGTTCTATTCGCCGTTCCGGGACTTGTGGTGCTGGTGTTCACGACCTTATGGGCCGTGCCGCTGCTGGGATTCATCGGCGCGAGATTCAGAGACTTCACCCACCTGCTGCGGGCAGGAATGAGGTTTCTGTTTTTCGCCACGCCGGTGTTCTGGTATGCGGATGGTCTTGATGATCGCGCATACCTCGCGAATTACAATCCTTTTACTCACTTCATGGAAATCGTGCGCGCACCACTGATCGGCGAGTCCGTCTCATTGACATCGTGGGCGGTCGTTCTGATCATCAACCTCGTTGGCATTGGGATCATGTGCGTCGTGTACAATCGACTGCGTCGAGCCCTTACCCTCTGGATATAGTCCATGGACAACGATTTCGCCATCAAACTGCAGGATGTAACGCTGGAGATTCCGGCTAAACGCCGCCTTCCGCATGGGGCAAGACGAGAGACGAATGGCACACCTTCCTCCTCTACCCAAATCGGCGGGCGGCTCAGCTATGGACGGGGGTCTGCAGCGACCGTGACGATCCTGGAAGACGTCAGCATCAACATATCCAGAGGACAAAGAGTCGGATTGATCGGAGCCAACGGCGCCGGTAAGAGCACCCTGTTGAGGGTGATGGCGGGAATCTATTTCCCAACACGAGGGCTCGCGGAAACATATGGACGTGTCTCGACTCTCTTCCCTGAGCTTCTTGGCGTCCGCCCGGACGCTACCGGCCTCGAGAACATCGTTCTGACAGGCATCCTGCTGGGACTGACTCGAAAGGAGATCAACAGGCGGATTCCGGAGATTATTGAATTCACTGAGCTTGGCGACTACATCTACATGCCGATTCGAACATATTCTTCCGGGATGCGGACTCGACTTGTGCTGTCCATTGCAACTTGCATAAGCCCGGATATTTTGCTCGTCGACGAGGTCATTGGAACGGGCGACAAGAGCTTTCGTCTCAAGGCCAAGGATCGCCTCAACGAGATGATGACTTCCGCGAATACCCTGGTTGTCGTCTCACAGTCGCCTGAGATCATTCGCGAGTTTTGTACCGAAGCGATCTGGCTGGACCGCGGGCAGGTGAGAGCGGTCGGTGGCGTGAACGAAGTGCTAGGTAAGTATGCCGCCGATACCACCAGACCAAACGAGGGGATGATTGCAGACTCCAAGGCTCTTCTGGCGGCCAAAGACAGTCTGGCGGGGACAGCAGTGCTCAATTGGTCAAATGATATTCCCATCACAAATTGGGAAGGCCTCCTCGTGAGCGGAAAACCGAGGCGTGTCACTCGGCTGATTCTCCGACAAAGAGAGTTGAGCGGGTCATTGCCGCCTGAGTTGGGATCACTCTCGAAGTTGACCAAACTCGACCTCCATGGCAACCGGCTGAACGGTCCGATTCCGCCGGAGCTTGGACAGCTTGCCAACTTGGAGGTGCTGCTTCTCGACAACAACGAACTGAGCGGCGCTATCCCGACAGCATTAGCCCGCGCATCCGAATTGAGGAGGTTGAATCTCCACAACAACAAGCTCAGCGGTAACGTCCCCGCGGAAGTGGGACGGCTGTTGAACTTGGAGGAGTTGCATATCCATGAAAACCGATTGACTGGCGAGATACCGGTTGAATTGGGGAAGCTCGACGGTCTACGCAGTTTGTGGCTGTCAAACAACCGGTTTAGCGGCGAGATCCCAGAAGAACTAGCACGGCTAACCGGTCTTGCTCAGCTGAACCTGCACAGCAACCGGCTTAGCGGCCCCATACCATCCGAGTTCGGCAATCTTGGATCGAGCCTGCAGCGTCTGCGCATGGCAGGCAACCGGTTCACCGGATGCATCCCCAGCGGACTGGCAGACGTCGAGGACAGCGATCACGAAAAACTGGGACTGCCGATTTGTTCAGACTTGTGAACCTGAGAGTGGTCATATCGAGATGATGGAGACTGATGGGCAAGCTATTGTGGGGGACGCACAAGTGAGGGATAGAGTCGCACAGGTCTATCTCGACATAGTGGACTGGGGTCACACCGGCGATGTCCTCCGGCGTCGAGTCGACTGGATGGTAGACCAAGCCCAAGGTCCACAGGTGCTGGATGTGGGTTGCAGCGAGGGAATCTTGGAGGTCCTACTCGCGCGCCGGGGCGTAGACGTTACAGGTGTGGAGACCAACCCCGAGGCCCTCGAATTCGCACGTGACCTGCTGGCCAAAGAGCCGGAGGAAGTACGTAACCGCGCGATCCTAGTGCAGGGGGACTTCATCAACGAGCGGCCGGTAACCGGTCAGTTCGACACCGTGGTGCTGGGAGAGATTCTCGAGCACCTCCACGATCCGGAGGCGCTGCTGGACCGGAGCCTGGAGCATCTAAGCCCGGGAGGGCGGATTGTCATTACGACTCCCTTCGGGCTGCATCCTCACGATGACCACCGTCAGACCTTTTGCCTTACGGACATGATTGAGTTGCTAAAGCCGAGGTTGGGGCTCAAGCACATGAGCGTGGAGGACGGTTACATACGTTTCGTGGGCAGTCTTTCCGAGGACCGCGAGGCCTCCTGGCAGCGACTCGATGAGGGCGCGGTCTTGTCCATGACTGAGACGGCGCTCATGGATTCCCAAGGGAAGCTGGAGGAAATGCTGTCGAGGCGAGGGAGTCGCATCAAGGAACTCGAAGGGCAGAGGGAGCGTCTAAAAGACAGAGTTGACGGAATTCGAAACAGGATCGAAAACCTTGAACGGCAGACGAAGCTGGACCGCATCGCTCTAGCCCAACACAAACTTGCCTCAACACAACTGAAAAGGAATCTAGACGCCAGAGAGTCAGAGGTTCGTGTGCTGAGGCATCGAATTCAGGCGGCTTACTCAAGCACGTCGTTCCTCGCAGGATCTGCAATCGTAAATGCCGCCAAGCAGCCGAAGAAGCTCTGGAAGCTGCCTTTCTATCTCTTGCGACTATATCGCTCAGCTTCCACTCCGGCTGTTGAAGCTAGCGAAGCGAGCGATTCAGATGAGCGTTACCGGAACATTCCATCCTATTTGGACTTGGACGTTTCTCGTTTCGTCAGCTTCCCACCACTATCCATGCCGGAGTCCAAGACAAATGGCCCTCCGGTGGCCGCCATACTCGATACGTTCACCGAACACTCGCTGCGGTATGAGTTGAACCTTCTGCTTCTGTCACGTGAAAGATGGCGTACTGAGATTGAAACAACTCGGCCTGTATGCCTACTTGTTGAGTCGACGTTTAGCGGTAATGGCGGAGAGTGGCAGCGAAGGGTTCACCGCTACGAAAGGCAAGATGACAATCCACTAGGTGATTTGCTGCGCTATTGTAGCTCAACCGGGATCCCGACCATATTTTGGAACAAGGAAGATCCTCCGCACTTCGATGACTTCATTGGGGCCGCTAAAGAGTTTGACTTCGTCTTCACCACCGATGCGGACTGCATACCTCTGTACCGCGAGACTCTAGGTCACGACCGTGTGTATGCTCTGCCGTTCGCGGCGCAACCAAGACTACACAATCCATCCCGTCAAGAAGACTGGCCCAAATATCCGGTCTGTTTCGCTGGGAGTTGGATACAACACCGATATCCCGAACGTGCCGAGTCGCTCCGATCCCTGCTGGACCCCGCACTTCCTGTCGGTCTGCACATTTTTGATCGTAACCTTTCACGTATCGAGATGGGACCCAATTACCACTTCCCCGACCGATACAAGGAGGCGATTAAAGGAACACTATCATATAAGGAGATGTTGACTGCCTACCGCTGTTATAACGTTCTCCTGAACGTGAACACGGTTTCTGAATCCCCAACAATGTTCTCCCGCAGGGTATTTGAAAGCCTCGCGTGCGGGACGCCGGTAATTTCCTCCGAGTCCGTCGGCATGAGCCAAATGCTTGAGGGGCACGTCAGAGTCGCACGCAGTGTAGAGGACGCTACTGACCACTTAGTGGAAGTCCTCGGGAACGAAGAGTCGCGTGTCCGCGAGGGTCATCTGGCCTACAGATTCGTACATGAGAACCATACTTACAGGCACAGAATGGCCAGCATATTCCACACAGTCGGTCTGGGTTCTCTCGAGCTTGAGCAACCCTCCGTAAGTGTTTTGATGCCGACAATGCGCCCAGAGAACGTGCTCCGATGCCTTGAAAACTTCACGAAGCAAACGTATGAGAATAAGGAACTGCTTCTCCTCTTGAACAATGCGGAGTTCGACCTAGAAGCCATCCGCAGGCATACCGACGGCATTCCAAACGTACAGGTGCTCCATATCGAAGGACGTTCGACTCTAGGAGACTGTCTCAACCGGGGGGTGGCAGCGGCGTCGGGAGACTATATTGCTAAGATGGACGACGACGATCACTACGGTGAGCGGTACCTATCGGACAGTGTCCTTGCGGCCTCGTTCTCAGATGCAGAGGTGGTCGGTAAGGGTATGCACTTTGTGTACTTCGAAGCTTCAAATGCTACTGCCTTGCTGGAAAAGACGCCTGAACACACGTTTACTTTCTTCGTAAGGGGCGCAACTTTGTTCATCAAGAGTGATGTCGTTCGCGATGTCCCCTTCGATTCGATTTCAATTAAGGAAGACACGAATTTTCAACGGGCCGCAGCACAGGCCGGATGCAAAATCTACTCGGCGGACCGATTTAACTTCGTGCAAGTGCGGACACGGCAATTGTCGGATCACACCACTCAGACCCCGGACAACGAAGTCCTGAAGGAATGTCGAGATCATACGCCGGGTCTCGACCTCAGCCGCGCAATACTATGACTGGGAGAGTCCCGATGGCGCCCGCAAAGAGGGACTGCGTGTCCCAAGTGTATCTTGGGTTGCTTGATATAGGGCCTACCGGCGACTGGCTTCGCCGCCGGATCGACTGGATCGCGGCTGAAGCTCATGGGCCTCGCGTGTTGGACGTGGGCTGCAGCGAAGGCATCCTGGGAGTGCTACTCGGGCGACAGGGGATCAACGTCACCGGTGTGGATACTGATGCCGATGCGCTCGATTTCGCACGAGAACACCTGGCCAAAGAGCCTGACGAGGTGCGAGAGCGCGTCGAATTCGTCCAGGGAGACTTCACTGAGACACGGCAGGTGACCGGCCTCTTCGACACCGTGGTGATGGGGCAGCTACTTGATTATCTTGACGATCCGGGCGCAATGGTGGACAGGGGACTGGAGCATCTCCGTCCCGGAGGGCGGTTCATCGTAACAACGCAGTTCGGAGTCCATCCACTCGATAATGAAAGTCAGGGCTTCAGCCTTACTGACTTCATCAGTTTACTCAAGCCGAGAGTGGGGCTGGAGTCGCTGGTCGTAGAAGACAATCACATCCGTTTCGCAGGGCACTTGGCGGAGCACGGAGATGTCTCGTGGGAGCGTCTCGATAGGCAGACGATCCTGTCCATGACGGAGGATGCGCTGGCCGCTTCCCAGAGAGAGTTGTACAAAATTCTGGCTAGGAAGAGCAGTCAGATTGAACGGCTCCAACGGCGCCTCCGGCAGCGAGTCGAGACGGAGAGGGCAGCTCAAAGCCGGCTTAGCGAGGGTGATCGGAAGACGATTCAACTCGAGTTCTGGGCGAAGTTGAACCGGATCGCCCTGACGAAATTCAAAGAGCGGCTCGCAGCTAGGAAGAGAGAGCTTGACACGAAAGTACGTGAAGTGAGGACGTTGAATCGGCACCTCGAAACGACTCTATCGAGCACATCGTTTCTGGTTGGTGCGGCGATGGTCGATGCGGCGAGGAGGCCGCTGACGCTGTGGAAGCTGCCGTTGCAGATGATGCGACTCTATCGGGCCAAGTCCACAGCTACATCAGAGGAGAATGCGGTCCCGGAAGCCTCAAATGCTCCGCGTCCCTACGTCCCCGAAGAGCCGGATGTCATCTCCGAAGATGCGTTTCTCGACCCTTCCGGATTTATCGATTTTCCGCCGCTGTTGATTCCGGAGCCCGGGGAGGACGGTCCCGTCGTAGCGGCCATCGTGGACAAGTTCACGGAGCACGCCCTGCGATATGATGTGAACCTCGTGCTCGTTTCCCGCACGCACTGGCGCGAACGAATGGAGAGGATTCGCCCGGCATGCCTTTTTGTGGAGTCGGCATGGCGCGGCAATGATGGAAGGTGGCAGAACAGGATTGTCGGTTATGATGCCGACGATGACAATCCCCTGCGCGAGCTGCTGGCATACTGTCGTTCCAACGGGATTCCGACCATATTCTGGAACAAAGAAGACCCGCCGCACTTCGACGATTTTCTCGGTGCTGCCAAGGAGTTCGACTTCGTCTTCACCTCGGACGCGGACTGCGTTCCGCGATACCGGGAGGCGTTGGGACACGACCGGATATACGTACTTCCCTTTGCGGCCCAGCCGAGAATACACAATCCATCGCGGGAGAGAGAGTGGCCCAAGTACCCCCTGTGTTTCGCAGGGAGTTGGGTGCCACAGAGGTATCCGGCGCGCTCCGAAAGGCTCCGCCATTTGCTGGACCCAAGCCTTACGCGCGGTCTGCACATCTTCGACCGCAACCTGACGCGGGCCGAATACGGGCTGGAACATAGCTTTCCGGACCGGTACAAGGAAGCAGTCAGGGGAACCCTCTCTTACGAAGCGATGCTAACTGCTTATCGCTGCTATGACGTGATGCTAAACGTCAACTCGATCAGCGAATCTCCGACAATGTTCGCTCGCCGAGTGTTTGAAAGCCTCGCGTGTGGTACGCCGGTGATCTCGTCGGAGTCCGTAGGCATGAGCCGGATGCTGGGGAAGCACGTGAGGGTGACGCACAGCGAGCAGGAAACGACCAGTCACCTTCAAGAATTACTGGGGGACGAAGAGGCGCGTATCCGCGAAGGACACCTTGCTTACAGGCATGTGCACGAGAACCACACCTATCGGCACCGCCTGAACGAGATCTTTCGCAGGGTTGGACTTGAGCCACTCAACCACGAGCAGCCACCGGTAAGCGTTCTGATGCCCACGATGCGTCCTCAGAATGTGAGGCACTGCCTCGACAATTTCAAGAATCAGGCCTACGAGAATAAGGAACTGATCCTCATCTTGAACAATGCGGAATTCGATCTCGACGCCGTCCAACGTGAAGTTGCAGGCATTCCTAACGTGCAGGTGATTCACGTCGAGGGCCGCACGACTTTAGGGGACTGCCTGAACCGCGGAGTGGAAGCAGCGTCGGGCAAGTACGTCGCGAAGATGGACGATGACGACCTCTACGGGGAGCATTACATATCTGACAGCGTTCTCGCGGCATCGTTCTCAGGAGCAGAGGTCGTGGGCAAGGGAATGCACTTCGTGCATTTTGAAGCGACCGATATCACCGCATTAAGGGAAAACACTCCCGACCACACTTTCACGTCTTCCACTGTTGCAGGCGGGACGCTGTTTATTCAATCCGACGTGGCCAGAGAAATTTCCTTTAATTCTCTTTCGCTTTCGGAGGATACGAATTTTCAACGCGCCGCAATTGCAGCAGGATGTCGGACATATGCTGCGGACCGGTTCAATTATGTACGAGTGCGGATGGACGAGTCATCCAATCATTCATGGCAAATCTCCGACGCCGAATTTAGGACGAATTGCCGAGACTATACTCCTGGCCTGGACCTCGGCCGGGCGATGATATGACTCCTACTACCGTCGTCGTGGCGACCTGCCCAGCAGACCTTGTTGAAAGCTCATGGTACATTACGTTCGAGCTATGATTGTCACGGAGTATGTCTGACTTGCGTATCCTGTCCGTCGTCGGGACTCGCCCTGAGGCCGTGAAGATGGCCATGGTCGCACGTACTCTGTTGGCAGCCGATGGAGTGGAACATGTGCTGTGCGTTACAGCGCAACATCGGGAGATGCTGGACTCCGTGCTACGGCTGTTCGAACTTACGCCGGACTACGATCTGAATGTGATGACTCCGGAGCAGGACCTCACCGATGTCACGGGCTCAGTACTGAGCGGAATGCGTGAGGTATTGGCGGACGCGACGCCCGACCGCGTTCTGGTGCAGGGCGATACGACCACCGTGTTGGCTACGGCGCTGGCGGCATTTTACGCTCATGTTCCTGTGGGGCACGTCGAGGCAGGGTTGCGCACGAGGGACATGTCGGCGCCGTGGCCTGAGGAGATGAACCGCAGGCTGGCGGATGCGCTGAGTGATCGGCATTACGCCCCCACCGAGACTGCGCGCAGGCGACTACTGGAAGAAGGCCTGTCCGACACGGGTATCGTCGTAACGGGCAACACGGTGATCGACGCTCTGCTGCATGTGGTCGACCGTCTGAGAAGCGACCCGGAACTGCTTAACAAAGCGGGCGTGTGGCTGCCCATGCTAGAGGCGGGGAAAAAGCTCATTCTTGTAACAGGTCACCGGCGGGAAAGCTTCGGCGAAGGGTTCGAGGCGATTTGCAGGGCAATTGTCCAGATCAGCCGACGCGACGACGTGGAGATCGTATATCCGGTGCATCTGAATCCCAGAGTCCGCGAGCCTGTATTTCGCCATTTGGCAGACCTTCCAAACGTTCACTTGATTGAACCGCTAGACTATTTGGCATTCGTGCATCTCATGAACGAAGCCTACCTGATACTGACCGATTCCGGAGGAATCCAGGAGGAGGCCCCCTCGCTGGGTAAGCCGGTACTGGTGATGCGCGATACAACCGAGCGTCCAGAGGCCGTCGACGTGGGGACGGTGAAGTTGGTAGGGACGGACGCCGAACGCATTACGACTGAAACGGCGCGTTTGCTGAATGAGCCGGAAACCTATATGGCCATGGCGCGGATACACCATCCGTACGGAGACGGACGCGCCAGCCAGCGCATTCTCGAGGACCTGACCCGTGGTTGATGGCATAGGGCGGGTCTGTGTGGTGGGCCTCGGCTATGTCGGACTGCCGACCGCCGCGGTATTGGCGAGTCGGGGTGTGGAGGTGATAGGAGTCGACATCGACTCGGAGCGTGTGGAAAGGGTCAACTGCGGTGTCGCTCCTTTCGACGAAGCGGGGATGGATAGTCTCGTCGCGGATGCTGTGGCATCCGGCGCACTATCCGCTCAGGGTGAGCCGGCGCCGGCCGATGCGTTCATCATCGCGGTGCCGACTCCCATCAACGATGGCCACCGCCCTGACATGAGCTACGTGCGGTCGGCCATAGACAACCTAGCGCCTGCCTTAACGAGGGGCAACCTAGTGATCGTGGAGTCGACCTGTCCCGTAGGGACGACAGAGGAAGTCTGCGAACGGCTGGCATCGTCGCGCCCTGACCTGACGTTTCCGCACTCCGCGGGCGAGGCGAGCGATGTCCGCGTGGCATACTGCGCGGAACGCATTCTGCCGGGGAACGCGCTGGAGGAGCTAGTCGCAAACGACCGCATCATCGGAGGCATCACTCGGGCGTGCGCGGAGGCGGCGAAACGGCTGTACGAGGTCTTCGTCGAAGGCGTCTGCCACGTCACCACCGTGCGGACGGCGGAGCTGGCGAAGCTCGCTGAGAATGCCTTCCGAGACGTCAACGTGGCATTCGCCAATGAAATGTCCTTAGTCAGCACGGCACTCGACATCGATCCATGGGAGTTGATATCACTCGCAAACCGGCATCCCAGAGTTGAGATACTCAATCCCGGCCCAGGGGTGGGAGGGCACTGCATCCCAATCGATCCGTGGTTCATCGCCGACGCCGCTCCGCATTTGACTCCGCTGATTCAGGCAGCGCGAGAGGTCAACGACGGGATGCCCAAGGTAGTTGCCGACAGAGTAGTGCACGTATGCAAGGATCTGGCCGACCCTGTTGTGGCCTGCCTGGGACTGACCTACAAGGCAGACGTGTCAGACTTGCGGGAAAGTCCCGCAATTGAGGTAGTCAAGGAACTGCAACGTCGGAAGAAGGGTCGAATTCTGGTGGTTGAGCCCTATGTTTCCGAGTTACCGTCGGAGATCTCCAACTGTGGGAATATTGAACTTGTAGGGCTCGAAGACGGGCTTTCAGCGGCGGACGTTGTCGTACTGCTCACGGACCATAGCGTGTTCGCAGAGATAGATCAGGAGACGCTGGCCTCGAAGTCGGTTGTAGACTCGCGTGGCCTATGGGACCGCAGCAAGTGCGGGGCCTGATATGTCCCATGTGGCACAGGGTTATTACCCTCGTTCGCCTTTCGGCACGGTCAGAGGACTACTATCCTGATGAAGATCGTCGTACTCACGCAGAACTTTCCACCTGAGGTGGGAGCGACCGCTGCCCGGCTGCACAAGATGACGAAGAGCCTGGCCGGGAAGGGCCATAGCGTCACCGTGATCACGGCGATGCCCAACTATCCGACAGGGCGGACATTTGAGGGATATCGCGGAAAGATACGGACGCAGGACGATATCGACGGAGTAAGGGTCGTTAGAACATGGATATTTCCGTCTAATTCTTCCAGGTTTTTGCCTCGGTTCTTGAGCTATGCGTCCTTCACCCTGTCGAGTCTATTGATGGGCATTTGGGAAATTGGACGGCAGGACATCGTTCTCTTCGACACGCCACCGCTTCCGCTCGTTCCCACTGGGCTAGCCATAGGGCGTCTGACAGGCGCACGGGTGATCATGAACGTCTCCGACATCTGGCCCGAGATGGCCCTGCAGCTGGGTCATCCCATGGGCAGGACCTCCTTGTGGGTGCTGAACCGACTGGAGAGCTTTGGCTACCGAAGTGCTGACATCGTGACGACAACCAATGGCGCCGCGAAGGAGCGTATCAACGAGAGATTCCCTAAAGTACGCACCGCGGTGATTGGCAATGGAGCAGACCTGCGCGTATTCGATCCGGCGCTCAAAAGCCAGGAGATTCGTGACTCGCTGGGCGCAGACCAGGGGGACTTTCTGGTCGGCTACTTCGGACTGCATGGACTGTTCCAAGGCCTGCATGTCGTTGTGGAGGCTGCGGAGAGGCTGCGTGACCGTCGGAGGATCAAGTTCGTCATGGTGGGAGACGGCCCCTGTAAGGCGGATATCGTTGCACTGGCTGAGGGCAAGGGACTGGACAACATACGCTTTGCTGACCTCGTAGACCAAGAGCATATCCCCTCGTATGTTGCCTCGTGCGATGTCGCCCTCGTACCTCTGGCTGCGGAGTTTCCCGGTACGATTCCCTCGAAGGTCTATGAAACGTTGGCGTCGGGCGTTCCCTTGGTCATCAGTTCGGGATGCGAGGGCGCAAGATTGGTCGAAGAGGGGAAGGCCGGGTGGACGTTCCGCCCCGGGGATTCGGACGCACTGGCCGACGTCCTCGCTGAACTGGACACGGACAGGGAGGTCTTGAGCCAAATGAGCAGCAACTGCCGTGCTCTGGCAAACCAATTCGACTATGACCGTATTGCAGTGGAGACCGAGGCCATGCTCCAGGCGATTGCCGACGGCGCATCGATCCCGGAATTTGGGAGGTAAATCGAAAAGTTTTCAAGACGTGAAATTAGGTCGCAAAAGCATGAGGCTGCGGTGCTGTGAAAGCCTACTGGACACACCATTAATGCTATGAGATAGTTAGGCTGTGTCGTTCGAGGACACCAACCAAACTACTCGGAGGAATGAAGATGGAAGCAGTGTTTCTGATTCTCATCGGGGCGGCGTTGTTTTCCCAGTCGTGGCATGTCATGGGGCTGTACTCGGACGGCAGGACTGTGGGGATATTCGTTGGCGGGCTTGGAGTCCTGTCGCTCGCGGCTGTCATCGTGCTTGATCCGATGCTGCTGACCGGTTCGGGCGACAAGACGATTTCAGCGGCGAACCATATGGCCGAGGTTACGGCTACGAAGGCCCTTATCGCCGTGTGGGGGCTCTACTGCATAGGAGTTGCCGCGCAGTCGCTCTGGGACCTCGAGGAGCAGGCGGTGGGCTTTTTCAGTTTGATCGTAACGGTCGTGACTGTCGTCGTCTTCCTCTACTACGCCGGAGTCCTAGAGCCTCGGTACGGGGAGACCATTTGGCTCGGTCTTTCCGCCGCCTCACTGCTTCTGACAATCATTTCTGCGGTGGTGTTCTTCGCTCTGGGGTTCACGTTTAACGTCATGCGGGCCGTCGCGGGATGGACCCTGCTGCTCTGCGGAGGAACCGTCGGGGTTATCGGCCTGGCTGTCGCCGTTCGCGCGATTGCCTAGAACGGCCCAGTACCGGAGTGAGTATCTGAAGGTGGGGAAGCCCTTGGAGACGATCCCAAGGGGATGATCACTATGCCCGACAACACCATGTCCGTTGAGGAAATCCTAGCCGCTAGCGAGCGGGAGGCGTCTCTCTACGACTGGAGGGGAACCTTCGCCGACTACCTTGCCATGGTCGTGGAGAACCCTTCCTTAGTGAAATTCTCTCATGCTCGCGTCCGGGACGCCATCCTCTCCCAGAAGGTGGATACCCTGCCTACGGGGGAGCCGGTCTATCGGCTCTTTGAACAGGACATCTTCGGCCTCGATGACGTGCTGAAACAAATCGTCGAGTACTTCGAGGCGGCGGCAAAGGGCGCGGAGACGAGGAAGCGCATTCTCCTGCTTCTCGGCCCCCCGGCTAGCGGCAAGTCGACTATCGTGGCCCTCATCAAGAAGGCGTTGGAGGACTACACCCGTACAGACGAAGGGGCCGTCTACGCCATCGCAGGCTGTCCCATGCAGGAGGAGCCACTCCACCTGATACCGCACTCGCTGCGGCCCGTTCTCAAGGAGCAGTATGGTATCGAGATCGAAGGAGAACTGAACCCCAGAAATCGCTATTTGCTCAGGACGAAGTACAAAGGGAACATCGCCGATGTGCCGGTGGAACGGGTCGTGTTTTCCGAGCACGAGGCGGTGGGTATCGGGTACTACGTGGCAACGAACCCGAACGCGGACTCTTCTCTCCTCGTCGGAAGCATCGACACTGAACGCCTTGACGGGGACCGCACCGAGGTAGCGGGACGGGCGTTCCGCATGGACGGCGAGTTTAACGTGGCGAACCGCGGCATGATCGAGATGGTAGAGATATTCAAGGCCGACAAGTACCTGCTCACGACCCTGTTGGGACTGGCCCAAGAACAGGTCATAAAGATGGAAAAGTTCGGCTCGATCTACTCCGAGCAGGCTATCATCGGCCACTCCAACGAGGGCGACTTCAACACGTTCGCCCTCGACGAGCACTCGGAGGCGCTCAAGGACCGCATCATCGCCATTCGGGTACCCTACAATTTGCGCGTCAGCGAGGAAGTGAAGATATATGGCAAGATCACCACGAGGAGCGAGGAGGCGAATGTCAGCATTGCGCCTCTGACGTTGCAAGTCGCCAGCACGTTCGCCGTCCTCTCTCGGCTCGACCAGCCCGCTAGCCAGGGTATGACGCTGCTGGACAAGATGCGTCTCTACGATGGGCGGATGGTGGGGTCGTACACGCGCCAGGACGCGATTGAGATGAGACGGCATCACGCCGATGAAGGGATGACCGGAATATCGCCCCGATACGTTATGAACCGCATCGCCGCCGTCGCCAGCATTCCCGGCGTCAAGTGTGTGACGCCACTGGCAGTACTCGACAGCCTATGGCAAGGCATGAGCGAGAACGTCAGTCTTGATCAGGAAGGCAAGGCGGCCTTCATAAGCCTGGTGAGCGATACCGTCAGCGAGTACAACGAATTGGCCGTCACCGACGTACAGCGAGCGTTCGACGAGTCGTTCGACGAGACTGCGGCGATCCTGCTGGCCGGCTACCTCAAGAGCATACGGGCCTACTGCTCCGGTAAAGAACCGGACGACGACGATGTGGGGTTCGACGAACGCGACATGCAGGAAATCGAGCGTCCCATCAACGTCCGCGCGAAAGATAAGAAGGCCTTCCGCGAGGAGATTGACCGTCTGGCTTTCTTGTTCGAAAAGCGCGGCCGCAGGTTCGACTACACGACCGAGCCGAGGCTCAAGGCGGCAATCGAATCTCGCCTCTTCCCGTCGACCCGCGAACTGCAGCGAGCCCTGACCAGGCCTCGATTCGCTCGTCAACGCGCCGAGTGGTCGCAGCGGCGTATCTCGATCGTCAAGCGCCTGATCGAAAAATACGGCTACTCTGCCGTCGGCGCCGAAGACCTCCTTGAATACGTGACCGAGTTACTTCAGAAGAAGACCATGTTCAGGACACCCAAGAACGAGGGTATCGAGTGGCACTGGGACCTCTACCCGACGAAGGCGACACTGGTCCCGCCGGCCGAGGAGAGCTAATCGTATCAAGTGCCCGCGCATTAGGTCGGGTGACCGTGATCGGGACATTCCAAACAGCCCATTTTACTTAGGAGAAGATATCCATGAGCGTACAACTCGAATCCGGCGACAAGGCTCCTTCCTTTTCCCTTCCCTCGTCCAGTGGCGGGACCGTCACGCTGAACGAGCTACGGGGAAAGAAGGTGGTGTTGTATTTCTATCCCAAGGACGACACGCCGGGCTGCACCAAGGAGGCCTGCGGCTTCCGCGACAGCAAGGACGATCTGGACGCGGAGAATCTCGTGGTGCTGGGAGTCAGTGCCGACGATCTGGACTCTCACCAGCAGTTCATCGACAAGTTCCACCTAAACTTTCCACTTCTCGCTGATGTCGATCGAACGTGCATCGACGCATATGGCGTGTGGGGAGAAAAGGAACTACGTGGCCAACGCATGGTGGGCATCATCCGCAAGACCTTCCTCATCGACGAGGAAGGCAAGATCATGAAGGCCTGGCACGAGGTCCAGCCAGAGGGGCACGCGGAAGAAATTCTCCAGGTCGTTCAAGGCGGAGCGTAGGGCCCCAGCCGTTCGCTTCGCAGCTTTGGTCTGCTCCATGAACGTCTCGGATAGACTCGAACAGCGCCTTGCCAGCGTTCGGCTTTCCGTTCTCAGGGAACTCTCTCAACCCGCCACCGGACTTGGCATCGACCTCTACCTCATAGGCGGGTCTGTCAGGGACGTTCTGGCAGATGCTCCTCTCACCGACATCGACATTATGGCCTCGGGCAGTGCCGAACGGCTCGTGGAGTCGATTCGTGGACGCGGAGACGTCAATGTCCGCAAGGCCTCGGCATTCGGAACGTGGTCGCTGACCATACAGGGCGTAGACGTGGACCTAGCGACGGCCCGGCGGGAGACCTACGAACGACCTGGCGCTCTGCCTACGGTGATCCCCGGTACAGTTGAGGACGACCTGGCACGACGGGACTTCTCGATCAACGCGATGGCTATATCGCTTGGCGAGAGCTCGTGGGGCACTCTGCTCGACCCGCATGACGGCGTTACCGACTTGAGTCGAGGGGTCATTCGGGTGCTCCACGATCGGAGCTTTGAGGACGACGCCACTCGGATACTCCGCGCTATTCGCTACGCCTGCCGCCTCGACTTCCGGTTGGAATCATGTACGGCAACACTGCTTGAGCGCAGCCTGCCCTACGTGCACACGATCAGCCCCGACCGCGTGCGCCATGAGATCGAGCGCATCTTCCAGGAGCCGCGCGCGGGTGACATGATCGAAATGGCGGGGAAGCTGGGAGTGCTGGCCGCGATCCATCCGCGACTGCAAGCAGAGCAGAAAACCCTTCGGGACCTTCAGACCGAAACCGGCGATAACGCGCGGAGGGCTCACCTGCTTTTGGGGTCGATGGTACAGTCGGTCGCGGACGGCGACATGGAGTCGGTTGTCGAACGGCTCAATCTGAACAGCGACTGGGCACGGCTCGTTCGGGATGTCGCGGCGGTGCGCGGACGGCTGTACGAGCTTGAAGACGAGAACGTGGCGAGAAGTCGAGTATACCGGATGCTGCACGGGCATGATCTTCGCGCCGTCGAGTCGTGCGCCCTTGCGGCCGCCCATCCTAAGGTGGCGAAGTGGCTGCGGTTGTACCTCGACGAACTTCGGCACGTTCGTCCGTTGCTCGACGGCGACGACCTGATGGCGCTGGGTGTCAGGGAGGGGCCGGAGGTCGGGTTGCTGCTTACGAAGCTGTTGGACGCCAGGCTCGACGGCCTTGTGGAATCTGTAAAGGATGAAGAGGCAATGGTGCGTCGGGCGTTGAGGACGTAACGCCGTCCGGCAACCGGCCTCAGCGCATCCGTTGACGGTCGACTTCGCTCAGGTGTGGGCGGATGAGGTCGACGAACTGCCCAAGTGTTTGTTCTGGAGTCGTGTCCGTCGTATCGAGGGTGAACTTTCGCTCGATGAGGCCGGCCTCGTATTCTTCACGGAAGCGGTCAAGGACAGATGGAATGTCTTGTTGCTTGAGGATGCCGCGAACCCGTGGACGGGTCGCCATGCGCTGGGCGACGGCGGCGGGATCGGCAGTCACGTGCGCCAGCACCATGTCCGGCGCGTAAGCAAGCAATTCCTCGTCCCACTCGCGGGCCCGCTCGTAGCGGTCGGCGAATGAGTCCGGCTCACCATAGCCGTGGTAGAGGGGAGCATAGACGGCTTCGGCGTAGTAGAAGTTGACGAACAGAACATCGTCGACCTCGAGCAGGCGGGGGTGCAGGTGTCTCCATATGTTGTGCCGCTGGAGCTGTTCCAATACGTTGGGCCGTAGTGACATGATCTGCTCTTCGTCCTCTTCGGTGTTCAGGTCGTGTTCGGTCTTACCGATGGAGGCGTCCGAGCCCTCCGCACGGATTATGGTGTGACCGTCGAGGCGCGGAACGACGAAGTGGTCGTGCCACCTGACCAGTGACACCCCCATCGTCTCGATCATCCAGCGGGAGATATTTCGTGCCAGTGTCGACTTGCCGGTGTACTCGCAGCCTATGAGGAGGAGGCGCATGGGTCTTCCTATGCTCGTGATTGCTGTTCGTTCATGCTTCGACAGGCTTAGCACGAACGGGAGCTTTGATCACATGCTAGTGATTACTGTGCGTTCATGCTTCGACAGGCTCAGCACGAACGGGGGTTTGGGTCATACCGGAACGGCCCGTACTGCCTTATTGAGCGCGGGCATGAGCTCGTTGGCGAATAGCTCCAGGCTGTGTACCCAGCGTTCCTTGTCGTCCCAGTCGTAGGCCATGGTGACTAGGGTGCCGAACTCGCCAGTCTCCTCGACCATCGCGAGGAGTTTATCGAGGGCGTAGTCCACATCTCCGGCGATGATCTGCTCGCTCATCCAGTAGTCGAGGTCGCAATCGGCGTCGGACATGGTTTGATCGCCCTTCATCATTCCGCGTCCATGTCCGCTTCGGTCGAGCAGGTCGCCGATGTAGTTGAAGCCCGCAGCGAGGGAGTTGGTTCTCGCGATGCTCTGGGCCTCGGCGGTTGAGTCGGCGAGGAAAACTGCGCGGGCGATCTTGAAGTCGGAGCGGTCGGGGATACGCCCCGCCTCATACGATGCGGTCTCGTACGTATCCCAGATGTTGGCGACGACGTTCGTCGTGATCAGGCTGTGGGCAAAGGGCTGGAATCCCCGTTTGCCCGCCGCCTTAGCGGTGCCGGAATTCATGGACGTGATGGGCATGGAGATGGGGGGATGGGGCTGTTGGAAGGGCTTGTGGACAACGCCCAGCCCTACTTCAAGGTCGATGTGCTCCCTCATCGTGAGGTTCCAGAATTCGCCCTGCAAGTCGATGGGGCCGTCTGACGACCAGAGCTTGAGGACCATGTCAACCGACTCAGCGACCATCTTCGCTGAGTCCTTCGGCTCGATGCCGAGTAACTCAAGGTCGGTGGACACGCTGCCGGGACCGAAACAGAGGTCGAGGCGACCCATGGAGAGGTGATCGAGCATTGCCAGCCTGCTTGCGACGAGGAGCGGGTGGTGCTGCTGGAGGCATACGGGGGCAGGGCCCATGTGCATGGACTTCGTCTGCGGCATGGCGGCGGCGATGAACAGCTCCGGCATGGTGATGTTTTCGTACGCCATGGTGTGGTGTTCGCCGACCCAGAACTCGTCGAAGCCCAACTCGTCAGCGCGGATGGCCAGCTCCATGTCCTCGTCGTAGCACTGCGCCAGAGGCTTGGCCGGGTCGTGGAACGGCATGATGAAGATTCCGGACTTAATGGGTGGCATGGTTGTCCCTCGTCGCAGCAGTTAGAGTGGTCATATTCAGGGGCAATTGTCCACGAGCGTTGCGGGCTTTGCAAGGCGTGAGGAGGGTGCGGATTCACCACAGAGGACGCAGAGGACACAGAGGGAAAGAGAAAATTGCGAAGAGAGAGTAGGGAACGTATTCGACACGGCTGGTTCATCCTTCGACAAGCTCAGGGTGAACGGGATGTGTTGGGCGTGTTGGTATGGCCGGCCGGGTTGGGATTTGCGGTCGGATGGGGTGTGAGGGGCTATAGAGGGCGCGGATTAGGGAACAGTAGCGCCGTTCCTCTGGAGGTCGTTCCGGCTACGGGGCCAATCGAGAGTGGCGAGGATTTTAGATTCCTCGCTGCGCTCGGAATGACAGGTGGGGCCCGAAATGACAGGTGGCGCTTGGAATGTGAGGTCACGCTTGGCTACGCTTCGGCCGCTCGACCCTTCGACAGGCTCAGAGCCTGTCCCATACTTGATACGGGGGTGAACGGGTCGTGTGAGGGGTTAGTTGGGGGCGCGGGCGAGGTGAGATTTTTGCCGTTTTGCGCGGCGTTGGAGTTCGCGGCGCTGGCGGCGGTTGAGGTGCTGGGTGCCAGGTGCTGGACCCTCACCCCAGCCCTCTCCCAGAATGGGAGAGGGGGTAGGAGGACTCGCTGCAGAGTGTGCAGAAGGGTCATTGGCAGGTTTGGGGTCTGTACCTAGGGGTGCTTGGTCGGTGGGGGAGGGAGCGAGATCGAGGTTCTGGGTGCTAGGTGCCGGATGCTGGGTAGTGGGTGCGCCTCCTCGCTGTATCTCTTCCCCGGCGGGGGAGAGATCGGAGTGAGCAGGGTTGTCTTCTCCGGTGGGGGATAGATCGTGGCCGGGGTCTTCGGGCATGAAGTCGGGCTTGGTGAGGTAGGCGAATTGTTTCAGGTTTTGGAGGTCTCGGAAGATCTCTTCGAGGAGTTCTCGGTCGTATTGAGAAGTGCTGGTCGGTTGCGGGTCGTGGTCACAACGGTGGTTGCAGGAGTCGTTGTCGCGCGGGGGGCCGCTGCGGCGGGCGGAGCCGTACTTTTCGGGCATATGGGCGCGAGCGAGCATCATCAAGAGGGTAGATGAGGCTTTGGGCTCCTGGGCATGTCGGAGGAGCATGACGTCGATCACGTCGGTGTACCGGAGGACGGCTAACTCGAGCCGATTGTTGAACCCGAGGGTATTCTCGGCCTGCCACTGCCGGGCGGTCCTGATGGTTACACCGGCATGATCGGCGGCGAAGCTGACGGCGCGGGTCCTGGAGTATTGGTCGAGATAGTTGGTCTGCAGGAACCATGTTTCGCGGTCTTCGGGGGTGAAGTCGTCGAACCGGACGCCGAGATCACGTTCGAGTTCGTCGGCTTGTTGTTGGGAGGTGATGCCGAGTTCTATAAGGGAGGTCACAGGTTCTGGGTGCTGGCAAGAAAGTAGAAAGAATTGCGTGGGGACATGATAGTACATGCGTTCTGTGGTGTCAAGGGGGTGTGGAGAGAAAGAGGAAAGTAGAAAGAAGGGGGATTCCCGTTTTCACGGGAATGACGTGTGGGTTTAGGGGTTCCCGGGGTATGTTTGGCACACGAATGGACTGTCGTTCGACCCTTCGACAGGCTCAGGGTGAACGTACTTTCTCGTAGCTACGTCCCCAGTTACTGATACCCAGCACGGCCCCGCGCGGGGGCATAAGGCTGCTCAGGGTGGACGGTCGGACGAGGACGGGCAACCACAAGGGATTGCCCCTACGGCGGGTTAGCCGAGGGCTATTTTCGGAGCAATCCCTTATGCCGGCTGCGACCGGCACCACCAACGATGAAAATGGCAGGGACGATTCGCGAATCGCTCCTACGGGAGGATTGCCGGGGGTTGTTTTCAGAGGAATCACCCATGCAGCCATGGAGCTTACACAACCAGCAATGAAAGTGGCAGGTCGTTCGCTGTCGGTACTCGGTTTTTGGCAGTGACCAAAGATGGATTCCCGCCTTCGCGGGAATGACGGTGTGGCGGGATGTTGTTCACTTTCGTACCAATGATATGTACCGGAACCAAACAGGGGCATTGATTGACTTATCTTCCTATAAATGCTACAAGTGGGGGCAGACCGTTCGGATAGGCTGTGGAGTGCGGTATTTTGATCACCCTTTGAAGAGGAGAATTCTCATGCGACGAATGCTTTGGAATATGAGAGGGTTGGCGTTCATCGTGGTCATCGTCGCCACGGTCGCGGCCCTTGCGTGTGAGTCGTCGGAAGAGCAGGAGCAACCCTTGCCTGCAGCGGCAGCAGCACCGGCGGCACCGGCGGCAGCTCCGGCAGAGGCGCAGGCAGTGGAATTGCCGGCACCGCAGGCCCAGCAGCAGCCGGCACCGGCAGCACCAGCCAGGGCGGCTGAACAGCCGGAGGCCGCAATGGGCGTGAGTCTCGGAGGGGCAGCGCCATCAGCTGGCGAACGCCAAGGGGAGGACCCGACCGACGCCATGGCGGACTTCAAGTACGAGGCCCCCCAAATCGAGCCGGGCGATTATCCCTCCCACCAGTGGGACGGCCCGATACCGACCAAGTTCAACGAATCTCCACAGTCGGCAGCGTTGGTCAGGTCAGGGGATATCCTCCCGTTGGAAGAGCGTTTGCCGGTACACGAGGACATTTGGGTCATCGCTCCGTATGACGAGATCGGGGTCTACGGCGGAACGATGCGGATCACGAGTTCCCAGTTGAAGACGCTCGACCACTTGGCCGTGACCAGCCTCGTCAACGGCGACCCGGTTGGCACAAGCGAGCCTCGTATCATCAAGGGATGGGAGGTGAGCGACGACGGCCGGAAATACACCTTCACGAATCGTCGTGGAGCGCGATGGTCGGACGGCTACCCGATGACAATCGAGGACGTCAGGTTCGCGATGGAAGACCTGATGTTCAACGAGGGCGACGTCAATCCGGCTTCAAGAATTCCTGTGGAGCTCAAGTCCCAGATAACGGGCAACCGGGCTCGGTTCGCCGTCGTCGACGACGTGACATGGACGGTCGAGTTCGACGACCCTTACTACGACCTCGCAAGCTCGCGGCATATGTGGGGATCGTCGAAGACGAGAGGTTGCCCGCGCTGTTACTACGCGCCTTCCCACCTCTACAAGCGCTTCCACCCGAAGTACAACGCAGAGGAGATAGACTCCCTTCTCGCCGAGTACGAACAAGACAATGTCCGCGGACTGTTCAACCTCATTCGGAATATTCGCTCCGGCCCCGGCCATGACTGGCGACAGACCGGACCGATACCGACGGAGTACGACCCGAGCTTCATATACAAGGGCGACTTCTACGCCGCGGCCATGTCGGAACTGATCCAGACGCGGTGCTGTGAGGGCGGACGCGCAGCGGAGCGGAACCACTACTTCATCGGCGTCGACCCTGAGGGCAACCAAATGCCCTACATCGACGAGCAGATTCTGATTCGGACTGAGGACCGCACTGCTGGCGTATTCCGGGCCATGAACGGAGAGAACGACTACTTCGGCGGCGACATGATCTTGAGTGAGTTGCCGCTGTATATGGCGAACATGGAGAAGGGTGACTACAGCGTCTACATCTTCCGTTCGCCGGCGGGGAACGACTCGGCGTCCGCAGTCCAAAACGAATTCGTGCAGGACCCCGAGATGGGACAGCTTCTTCGTACGAAGGACTTCCGCAAGGCTCTCTCGATAGCCACGGACAGGAACGAGATGAACCAGGTGGTGGCAAGCGGCATCGGCGTACCGCAGCAGTGGATACCGCACCCAATCACTCCGTACTACCCCGGCAAGGAATACGCAGACCTGGACGCCTCATACGATCTGGAGGGCGCGAAGGCGATCCTGGCGAACATGGGCTACTCGGACAGCAACGGAGACGGCTATCTCGACCGGAAGGATGGGAGCGGTCCGCTTTCGCTGCACTACGTCGCCAGTTCACTCTACCTCCCCCATCTCGAGATCCTGCAGAGCCATTGGGGCGGTCTTGGGATCAAGGTAGCAATTGACGAAAGCGGCGGCGGCTTCGGCACCGCCCGGAAGGAGGACCCCGAGCTCCCGTTCGAGCACCACATCTCGCTCTACTCGATGAACCAGTGGACGGTGCAGTGGACCCGCGCCTTCGCAGGCACGGGCGGAAGCCCGCTAGGGGCGGCGATGGGCAACTACTGGGCGTCGTTCGGAGAGAGCGGAATGGCTCCGACGGGCGGGGATTCGATGTACCAGGACGTGTACGGCAACATGGCGGGAGCCAATTCCTATCCCGCCGACATCACCGGCAACATCATGGAGATGCAGGACATCTGGCGGACGGGCATCCAGACAGGGCCGGTGCTTCATCCTGAGCGTGTCGAGATGGGCAAGGAGTTCTGGCGGATCAGCGCCGAGGAGAAGTACAACATCGGCTATCTCGCCTTCATGGGGATCTTCCGAGGCATGACGATGAAGCGCAACAACCTGCGCAACGTGCCGAAGAACCACGTCGCCCTTGAAGCGAAGGGTATCCTGGGGGCGTACTACTTCGAGGACGGCTTGGACAACTTTACTAATCCGGGCAACAGATCGCAGAAGTACAAGAGCGTCCACTTCCTCGACCCTGAGTACTGGTCGCAGTAGACCGATAAAGCAGCCATCCGTTCACCCTTCGACAGGCTCAGGGTGAACGGATGGGATTAGAGAGGAAAAGCAAGAGGCCCGGGGATTCCGCCCCGGGCCTCTTTGGTTTCCTGTGTACCGCCAAGCGTCAGGCGGACGTGAACTCTACCGCTTGGAGAACTGCTCCTTCTTTCGGGCGCGCTGGAGGCCGTACTTCTTGCGTTCCTTCTCACGGGCATCGCGGGTCAGGAAGCCGCCTCGCTTGAGGGTCGCGCGAAGGGACGGGTCCATCTCCAGCAGGGCGCGGGAGATGCCGTGCTTGAGGGCGCCGGACTGGCTGACGACCCCGCCGCCGGACACTTTTGCCACGACTCTTACCTGGCCCAAAGTGTCCGTGGCCTCCAATGGAGAGTTGATGATGTCCTGCCACGACTTCCACCCATAGGTCTCTTCCATGGGTTTGCCGTTGACGACTATCGGTCCGCGCTCCACGTAGAGCCGGACGCGCGCGACGGAGCTCTTTCGACGCCCCGTCCCATAGTAATACTGCTGTGATACCACCTGTGTTGTCCTCCTGTGAGGGGTCTCCCTCGTGTCCTTCCTCGGGTTGTAGGGGCAGGTTCGAACCTTGTCCCTACCTGGATTCTTGGCGGGGATATACCGTTAGGGGTCCTACTTGTTCGAGTTGATTTGTGCCTGGTGGGGATGATCCGGGCCGGGGTATACCTTGAGGCGACGGATCATCTGCTTTCCAAGCCTGCTCTTGGGAAGCATTCCCTTGACGGCGTGGGTGATGGCTTCTCCGGGTCTTTTCTCCAACAGCGTCCCCAGATTCTGCTCCCTGAGGCCACCGTGGTAGCCGCTGTAGCGGTAGTACATCTTCTGTTCGAGTTTCCTGCCGGTGACCACGATCTTCTCGGCGTTCACGACGACCACGAAGTCGCCGCTGTGGAGGTACGGCAGATATGTCGGCTTGTGCTTGCCCATCAGCAAGGTTGATATTTCCGAGCTAACGCGACCGAGGGTCTTGCCCTCGGCATCGACGACGTGCCACTCGGGTGCTGCGTTTGGATTGGTTGCCGTTGCCATAGTTATTTTCCTTCAGACAGCTTACCAGATTTTTTGTAAATTCTCGTATTGGACGCTAACGAGGCAAAGCCCTTGCGGGGGCAGCGCGCGAGCCACGACTCCGGCGACGGGCCCTGTCAATAGCCCTTGTATGTCCTGAATTGTCAGCTTTCTCAGTCCCACGTCCACCAAGGCTCCAGCCATTCGTCGCACTTGATGCGGTAGGAAGGCGTTTCCAGTCACCTCGATTCGTACGGTCTCGGCATCCTGCCTTATGTCGATGGCGAGTATTTCGCGGATGGTGCTTGCGTCCGGCCGTTCGAGGGGTCCCGAGAACCGGGCGAAGTCGTGCACCCCCTTGAACTCCGCGGCTGCGGCGATCATCCGACCAACATCGAGAGTTCGTCCCAGATAGAAGGTCGTGCGTCTGCGGCTCGGCGACCGCGTATCGCCGCAGTCGATGGTGTAGACGTACGTCCTTGCTGTGGCGCACCGTCGTGGGTCGAAGGTGTCGGCGACTCGATGGGCCTCCTTCACCGCAATATCGTCCGGCAGGTGGCTGTTAAGTGCTCGGACGACGACTTCGGTTGGATGGCCGGCTTCCGAATCGAAGGTGACTACCTGTCCGGTGGCGTGGACACCCGCATCGGTGCGTCCCGCTGCCTTGACTCGGACGGTCTCGCCGGTGAATCGTGCTATAGCTGTCTCGATCTCCTCCTGTACCGTTTTTGCGTTCTTTTGATATTGGAATCCGCTGTATCGTGTCCCGTCATACTCGACGATGAGTGCGTACCTCAATGTACTGCCTACGCACCACGCAAGCCGTGCCCGGCCCTACTCCACCAACTCCAAACGCGCCATCGGGGATGCGTCTCCCTTGCGGGGGCCCATCTTGATGATGCGCGTGTAGCCGCCGGGGCGTTCGTCGAACCGGGGCCCGATCTCGTCGAAGAGCTTGGCGACGACCTTTTCGTCGGTGAGGAAGGAGGCCGCCAGACGCCTCTGGTGGAGTGTGCCCTTCTTAGCGCGCGTGATGACCTTCTCGGCGAGGCGTTTGGCCTCCTTGGCCTTCGGCTCGGTTGTTTGTATGGACTCGTGACGCAACAGATCGGTAACGAGGCCCCGCAGCATCAACATGCGGTGGGCGGTGCCGCGACCGAGCTTGCGTCCTGCAACTTTGTGTCTCACGGTCGTTTCTCCCTAGCTTTCCGTGTCGGCGGTCTCCGACTCATCTGCATCCGATGCTTCTTCTTGCGCCTCCTGGATGTCGGGGTCGAGCTCCGGGGGCAGGAGGTCGAAGGTACGCAGCCGCTCATAGAGCTCGCTCAGCGACTTCTCGCCGAAGTTTCTGATCTGCAACAGTTCCGCCTTGTTCATCTCAAGGACCTGTCCGACCTTGTCAATGCTCGCGCGCTTGAGGCAGTTAAGCGTCCGGGAGGAGAGGTCGAGCTTCTCCACAGGCGTGTTGTACTGCTCGGGCGTGAGCGTCAGCACGACAGGAGTGGTCAACTGGCCGTCGGCGGCGCCCTTCTGCGCGTTGGCGAACAGGAAGAATTTCTCGACCAAGACGTTCCCCGCATCGCGGAGAGCTTCCAACGGCGAGATGGAGCCGTCCGTCCATATTTCGATGATGAGGCGTTCGAGATTCGTGCGCTGTCCGACGCGGGTATCCTCGATGTTGTAGTTCACCTTGCGAACGGGGGTGAATATGGCGTCAACCGGCAGGACGCCGATGGGCACGCCGTCGCCCTCCGAGGCCTCGGCGTATCCGATGCCTCGCTCGACGTTCAGTTCAATCGACAGGCGGGCCTCGTCGGAGTCGAGGGTAGCTATGTGCCACTCGGGGTTAACGACCTCGAAATCAGAAGAGGCCATGATATCACCCGCGGAGACTTCGCCTTGTCCGGCGACTTCGAGGCGAAGCTTGCCGGGGCGGTCGACCTGCGAACGCAGCCGGACGCCCTTGATGTTCAGGAGGATGTCAGACACCTGCTCCTTGACGTGGTCTATCGTCGCGTACTCGTGGAGGACTCCTTCGATCTTGACCGACGTGACGGCGGCTCCGTTCAGCGAGCTATAGAGGACACGCCTGAGCGGGTTGCCGAGTGTCATGCCGTAGCCCTGCGGCAACGGTTCGATGACAAACTTGCCGTACCGATCATCCTCGGTATCGACCGTGATAAGCGGAACGGGTTCCGGCTCCGGCTCTTCGATCATCGTCTCCGGGGCGGCGAAGGTGTGGAAATCTATCATTTGTCGCAGTTACTCCTCTCGTTCGTCACCGAGCGTTTGTTCTCGGTCCGGCAGGCGTCCTGAGTCGGACTACCTGGAGTAGAACTCCACGATGAGCCTCACGTCTATGCCGGTGTCGATTTCCGACGGCTCGGGCATGGACAGCACCTCGCCCGTAAGCGCGGCGGGTTCGAGCTTGAGCCAACTTGGGACCGGCCGTTTCGGAAGGCCGTCCGTGAGGGCCTCGACGAATCCGGGGGTTGTGTCGTCTGTAACCCTGCGCCAGGTTATGACGTCGCCGGGGCGAACCCGGAATGACGGGATGCTGACTTTCCGTCCGTTTACGTTGAAATGGCCGTGGTTGACGATCTGTCGAGCCTGTGGTCGCGAGTCGACGAACGACAGGCGATAGACGACGTTATCGAGCCGTCGTTCCAGCAGTTGGAGCAGCACGTCGCCCGTTACGCCCTGGCTCTCGCGGGCATCGGCGAAGTACTTCTTGAACTGTCTCTCGAGGACGCCGTAAGTGAATCGCGCCTTCTGCTTTTCACGCAGTTGGAGGGCCCAGTCGGTGGGCCGCCGAGGGCGGCGAGTGCCCTGGTCTCCGGGCGGGCGACGGCGTCGCTCGACTCCACACTTTGGGGAGTAGCAGCGGTCGCCCTTTAGGAAGAGCTTTTCTCCAATGCGTCGGCACTGGCGGCATACGGCTTCGGTGTTTCGTGCCATGTGTGTCTGTCCGTTTCTCCTTACGTTTCCGTATCGTTGGGACGGTGGTCTAGACCGTCTTCTATACGCGTCTGCGCTTGCGGGGCCTGCATCCGTTGTGAGGGATGGGCGTAACGTCTCGAATGCTCGTGACGAGGATACCGGCTGCGGTCAGCGCCCTTACGGCGGCCTCACGTCCGGCACCGGGACCTCGAATAAAAGCCTCAACCTGCCGGATTCCGTGCTCCGTGCCCTTGCGGGCGACATCCTCTCCAGCCCGCTGTGCGGCGAATGCCGTCGACTTGCGGGAGCCGCGGAACGTCCCCAGCGATCCGGCGCTACTCCAAGCGATCACGTTACCCTGGGGATCCGTCAGGGTGATGATGGTGTTGTTATAGGTCGACTGGACGTAGGCCCGACCCACTGGGACGGACTTTCGTTCCCTTCTTCGTGTTCTCGGCGCTCTCGGCATATTGCTCCTCTCGAATCGTTGAATGACGCGGCTGTGTGATTACTTCTTGGCGACCTGTCGTTTGCCGGCGACCGGCACCCGGCGACCGCGCTTGGAGCGCGCGTTCGTGTGGGTGCGCTGGCCGCGGACGGGAAGCCCCCGCCGGTGGCGGTTGCCTCGATACGTGCCGATGTCAATGAGTCGGCGTATGTTGCTGGTGACCTCGCGTCGAAGATCACCCTCGACCAGCTTTTCGCGGTCGACGATCTCTCGTATGCGCGTAAGCTCGGACTCGGTCAGGTCGGAGACCCGAGGGTTGCCCTCGACGCCGGCCTTGGCCGCGACATCCTTGGCCTGCCAGCGTCCGATGCCGTAGATGCGCGTGAGGGATATTTCGACGCGCTTGTTGTCGGGAATGTTTACTCCAGATACGATCGCCATATTCGTCTCCTAGCCCTGCCGCTGCTTACAACGCAGGTTGCTGCAAATGATCATCACTTTTCTGCGCCGCCGGATGACCCGACAGTTGGCGCACCTTTTCTTGACCGATGTGGATACTTTCATAATTGTCTTTCCTGTCCGCGCGTCACGAAGACCACGCGCCCTGTCCTCCAAGCGACGGGCGCTGCCGCATCCGCTGCAGCTTGTGAAACCGTTCCGGGGTTCAATTGGCGAAGCGGTAGGTGATCCGTCCCCTCCCCAAGTCGTAGGGCGAGAGTTCCACCAGCACGCGGTCACCGGGCAGGACGCGGATGTAGTTCATCTTGATCTTGCCGGACAGATAGGCCATCACCTCGTGTCCATTCGCAAGCTCGACGCGGAACGTCGCGTTGCGGAGCGACTCGGTGACGCGGCCCTCGACCGCTATCGCCTCTTTCTTCCCTCCACTCTGATTTTTCTTCGGCATGTCCCCTCTATGCTGTCAGGACTTCGGGCCCGTTCTCCGTCACCGCTACGGTATCCTCGAAGTGGCCCGAGCGACTGCCGTCGGCGGTCACCACGGTCCATCCGTCGTCCAAGACTCTCGTATCCCACGTACCCAAGTTGAGCATCGGCTCGATGGCGATCGTCATACCGACACGGAGCTGCGCGCCACGACCGGGCGTACCGTAGTTCGGCACGCTTGGGTCTTCGTGCAGCGAACGTCCGATGCCGTGACCGACGTACTGTCGAACGACGCCGTAGCCGAGACCCTCGGCATACGTCTGCACGGCGGCACCGATATCGCCGACTCGATGTCCGGCTCTCGTCTGCTCCACCGCCAGGCGGAGCGACTCCTCAGTAGCGTAGATCAGCCGCTGCGAGTCCTCGTCTATTCGGCCCACACCCACCGTGAACGCCGTATCGCTGTAGAACCCACCTACGACGGCTCCGAGGTCTATACTTATGATGTCCCCTTCTTCCAATCTCCGTCTTGACGGTATGCCATGAACGATCTCTTCGTTGAACGAAGAGCAGATCGTTGCGGGAAAGCCGTACAGTCCCTTGAATGCAGGGACGGCCCCCAGCGAGCGGATCTCCCGCTCGGCGATGGCGTCCAACTCCCGGGATGTGACTCCCGGCCGGATCGCGTCTTTCAGGACCGCCTTCGTTTGAGACGAGATGCGACCGGCCTCACGCATGTAGTCCAACTCTCGCGTGGACTTGATCGTGATGCCGTTCGCTCTCGACATTCCCACTGTTGCCGTCTGTTTGATGATTACTCCTCTATCTGATTCGCGAATCCAACAACCTAACTATGATAGCACAGGGGATTCCGACCACCTCCGGAAGAACCCACACAAATCTACGATGCGCCACCTAATTTTTCGACTAACTCCTGACCGACATCCTCTATAGACTGCTCACCGTCCACCTCGCGCAAGATTCCCGCCTCCCGGTAGTAGTCGATCAGCGGAGCGGTCTCTGAGAAGTACACTTCCAGGCGCTTGCCCACCGCCTCCGGCCGGTCGTCCTCCCTTTCATACAGTTCTCCTCCGTCGCAATCCCCACACGCGCCGTCCGCCGGGGGTGGATTCGAGACCCTGTGGAAGGTTACTCCGCATTCGCGACAGACGAGTCTTCCGGTTAGCCTGCGTACGAGCTCGTCATTCGCTACACGGATGTACAAGACACGGTCGAGGCCGTCTGCGTTCGAGAGCGCTCCATCGAGGGCTTCGGCCTGGCCGAGCGTACGAGGGAACCCATCGAGCAGGAAGCCCCCGTCTCCAGCCTCGGTCTCGATCCACTCCGTGACCATGCTGATGGTCACCTCGTCGGGGACCAAGACGCCCCGCTGCATGTACGAGCGCGCGAGCCGTCCCAACTCCGTGTCGCGCTTCTGGTGGTCTCGGAACAGGTCTCCGGATGCCACCGACGGCACATTCAGGTATTCGGCAATCCGCGCTGCCTGCGTGCCCTTTCCGGCCCCAGGCGGTCCCAGCAGTACGACTTTCACAGTCCAGCTATCCAACGTCGCGCGTACCGGGCCGGTCTATCCTCCGAACGCCTCCCTCCTCCGCAGTACGTCGTCCGTCTCTCCTCCCTATCTCAAGAATCCTTCATAGTTGCGCATGAGAAGCTGTGCTTCCAGCTGGCGCATGGTATCGAGGGCCACGCCGACCATGATGAGCAGACTGGTGCTGCTCAGGGTGAGGGCACGGACATCTGTGATGATCTGGAATACGAACGGGAGGACAGCGACGGTTGCCAGGAAGAGCGCGCCACCCCACGTAATCCGTATGATTACGCGGTTGAGGTATTCCTGGGTGGGCTGTCCAGGTCTGATGCCAGGGATGAACCCTCCGTTCTTCTGCAGGTTCTCGGCAAGATTTTGCTGCTGGAAAATGACGAGGGTATAGAAGAATGTGAACCCAAGTGTCAGGAAGAACACCGCAACCCAGTACGGGAAGCGGGTTGGGTCCATCGCGTCGGCGAAGGACTGAATGCCCCGTACGATGATGCTGGTGCTCAGCGGGTCGCGGAAGTAGCTCGCCACGGTGACCGGCAGGATGATAATCGAGAATGAGAAGATGAGCGGAATCATGCCCGCGGAGTTGACACGGAGGGGCAGGAAGGTCGAGCCGCTCTGTCTCTGCATCCGGCCTCCGCGGAAGACACTCCGGCCATACTGGACGGGAATCCGCCGCTGGGCCTCGTTGAACAGAACGATCGTGTAGATCGTGGCAAAACCGAGAATCACCAGCATGAGAAGGCCGGCACCTTCGTCACTTTCAAGGAATCCCTGGCCGATCATCTGAGGGAACCCTGCAACGATGCCACCGAAGATTATGAGCGACACCCCATTGCCAATTCCCTTCTCGGTGATCAGTTCGCCGAGCCACACAAGGAACATGGTGCCCGCGACCATGGACGCGATCATCGTAAGGGTCGTGATGTTCAGCCCGAGGCTGACTCCCGGGAGCACGTTGGACTGCTGAAGTAGGCTCAACTGACCGAATCCCTGGAAGAGCGCGATCGGGACGGCCATATAGTGGGTGTACTGGTTGATTCGCTGCCGTCCGAACTCGCCTTCCTGGGAGAGAGCCTTGAGCTGCGGGATGACGGGCGTGAGAATCTGCATCACGATTGAGGAGGTGATGTAGGGATAGACGCCAAGCGCAGCGATGCTCAAATTGGAAAGCGCGCCCCCACTGAAGAGATCGAGGAACGGCAACAGGGCGTTCTGCGCGAACGCCTGGGAAAGCGCCTGCACGTCGACGCCCGGAATTGGGACGTGGGCGACGAACCGGAACACGACCAACATTGCCAAGGTAAACAGGATCTTCGCCCGAAGATCCGGGATACGCATGGCCTCGATCATGGCCTCGATGAGCTGCGGATTGCCTACATCTTGGGTCGCTCTGCCCGCCTGGGACTGGCGCACTAGGCTACCTCCCGAGTACTTCCACCCGCCGCTTCGATTTTCTCTCTAGCTGAGCGGGAAAACCTGTGAGCGGCAACATTAACGGCGACGCTTATTTCGCCGTCGCCGAGTACCTTGATCGGTTTCTTCAGATTCTTGATGACTCCGGCCTCGACGAGACTCTCCGGCGTGATCTCGTCGCCGCCGGCAAGCGCTGCGAGTGTGTCGACATTGACGACAGTGTATTCCGTGCGGAAGATATTGGTGAAGCCACGGAGCATCGGCATACCCTTGATGAGACGCTGCTGGCCTCCCTCGAAGCCGGGACGAACGCCCCCGCCGCTGCGGGAGTTTTGTCCCTTGATGCCGCGTCCGGAGTACGTGCCCCGTCCGCTGCCGTCTCCACGGCCCTTGCGCCTTCGATCCTTCTTTGCGCCCTTCGGCGGGCGTAGCTGGTGTTGCTGCATAGTTCTAAATTCCGTATTTAGTAGCGAGCAATGCTCGTTAGGCGATTTCCTTTACCTCGACCAGATGGCGAACTTTGAAGATCATGCCGCGAATGGCGGGGGTGTCCTTATGCTCGACGGTCCGATTGAGCCGACGCAGGCCGAGTGCCGCAATCGTGCGTCGCTGGTTCTTCGGATAGCCGATGTCGCTCTTCTTCCAGGTTATTGCTATTTTTGACATGGTGTATATTGCGTACCGGTCAGTACGTTATTGCCTTTCGCCTTCCGGGGTCCTGGGTCGAGGTTCGAGCCGGGGCGGACGCCGGCGCTGCCGGTCACGTCTCCTCGGCTGCGGCGGGGCCTCGATCAGCTGCTGGCGCTTCTCCATCTCGGCCTTCGGTTCCTTGAGCATCTGGAGCCCTTGAAAGGCCGCCTTGACTGTGTTAATCGGATTGGTGCTTCGGCGGGCCTTGGTGACGATATCCTTGACACCTGCCAACTCGACGACGGCGCGAACGGCCCCGCCCGCGATGACGCCCGTGCCGGGCCTCGCGGGCCGCATCATGACCTCGGACGCGCCATAACGCGAGATGATGTCGTGGGGTATGGTGCTACCACTGAGGGGCACTTGCACCATGCTGCTCCTGGCCCTCGTCTCTCCTTTTCGGATGGCATCCGGCACTGCGCCGGCCTTACCCTGCCCGATGCCCACACTGCCGTTGCCGTCCCCGACGACGACCACGGCGCTGAAGCTCAGGTTGCGTCCGCCTTTGACGGTTTTGGAAACGCGGGATATATTGACCGTACGGCTCTGTATGCCGTCCGAGTCTTCTTCTTCAAATCTGTCTGAACGTCGGCCCCTGCTGACCATGCTAGAAAGAAAGACCTCCCTTGCGCGCGGCATCTGCCAGCGCCTTTACCCGTCCATGATACTTGTAGCCGCCCCGGTCAAAGACGACCGACCCGACACCCTTTTCCGCCGCGCGCTGCGCGACGAGCGTACCGACCAGGGCCGATACGTCGGCCTTGCGCTTACCATCAACCTGCGAGCGAATGTCGGACTCCGTGCTTCCGGCGGCGGCAACCGTGACACCGGCAACGTCGTCGATGACCTGTGCGTAGATGTGGTTCAAACTGCGGAAGACCGCCAACCGAGGCCGTTCCGCCGTTCCACTCAGGTTTCGGCGAACGCGAGAGTGACGCGCGATTCGACGCGAGTATGCAGTCGTGCGTCCCATGTCTCTACTCAACCCTCCTGGCGCTCTTGCCCGGCTTCAGGCGGACTTGCTCGCCCCTGTAGCGAATGCCCTTCCCCGTATATACGCTGGGGGGACGGACCTTCCTGATCTCGGCAGCGGTCTGGCCGACCGCCTGCTTGCGGATGCCGGTAATGTGAATCAGATTGTTGCCCTCGACGGCGATGGTGATGCCGTCCTGCGGCTGATAGTCGACCTCGTGACTGAGCATGACGCTGAGCTTGACGCCCTTGCCGCTCTGCTGAACGCGGTAGCCGACGCCGACCAGTTCAAGCGACCTGGCGTATCCCTCGGTGACGCCTGTGACCATATTCGCTATCAGATTCCGCGTGAGGCCGTGCAGGGCCTTGTGTTCCCCTGCATCGGACGGGCGCTCGACTGTGATCGTGCCATTGTCGGCTTTGATCGCCATGTCGGGGTGGAACGTGTCAGTGAGGGCGCCCTTCGGTCCCTTGATCGTGACCGTCGGCCCGTCGATAGCGACGTTTACGCCTGACGGCACCTGGACAGGCTGTTTTCCTATTCTAGACATTTCTCAATGCTCCCTGTAAGCCCCGATCTCCCACTACCAGACGTAGCACAGGAGCTCGCCGCCGACGCCTTCGCGCCATGCGCTTTTGCCCGTCATCACGCCCTTCGAGGTCGAAAGGATGGACACTCCCAGTCCTCCGTAGTAGCGAGGAATTTCGCCCTTTTGAACGTAGACTCGAAGGCCGGGGCGGCTAACTCGCTTCAGGCCGGAGATGGCAGGCTCGTCCTTGCCTCGATAGTGCAGATAAACTTTGATCTCGCCTTGCGTGGAGACGCCGGAGTTCACCTCAAAGTCCTCGATGAAGCCCTCGTCCTTGAGGATCTGCGCGATGCTGCGCTTCATGTTCGACAGCGGTATGGACACCGAATCGTGCCGCACCATGATGCCGTTGCGGATTCGAGTCAGCATATCTGCTATAGGATCGGTGACCGACATTCCTTCTCTCCCTACTTCCCTTTATCCTAGGCGGCCAGCGTGTCCGACTCGGCACGAGCGAAGGGCATTCCCAACAGCTCGAGCAGCCGGAACCCCTCTCGGTCGGAGACCGCCGTTGTGGTAATGACTACTTGAAGCCCGCGCAGACGGTCGATGGAGTTGTAGTCGATCTCGGGGAAGATCACCTGCTCCCTGATGCCGACCGCGTAGTTGCCGCGTCCGTCGAAGGCGTTCCGCGAAAGCCCGCGGAAGTCGCGAATGCGTGGCAGTGAAGAGCTTACGAACCTATCGAAGAACTCGTACATGCGCCGCCCACGAAGGGTGACTTTCAGGCCCATTGGCATCCCTTCGCGAATCTTGAATCCTGCAATCGACTTGCGAGCCAGGGTCGTGACCGGCTGCTGGCCGGTGATGGCGACTAGATCGCGCGTCGCAGATTCGATGGCGTTGCGGTTGTCTATGGCTTCCGCGCCGATGCCTATATTTACGATGATCTTCTCGAGGCGCGGCACCTGCATGGTGCTCGTGTACTCGAACTCCTTGAACAGCTGCGGCGCGATCTCATCACGGAAGGTAACAAGAAGTCGTGGCGGCCCAACCGGAGCTTCCGGCTCCGGGGCCTGTTCCGTCTTCTTGGAGCGCTGCCTTCCTCGGCCCGATCCGCCCCTACTCTGGGAACCGCTCTTCTTCGTAGTCACTCGATTACTTCCTTGGACACTTTGGAGACTCGCGCCTTGGCGCCGTCCGCCAGCTTGGTGTACCCGACTCGCGTGGGCTTATTGGTGTGCGGACAGATGAGGCGGACGTTGGCCACCGGAATCGGCAACTCCTTCTGGACGATTCCCGCCTGTCGAATGTTGCCCGTCGCCTTCGTGTGTCTCGAAACGACGTTTATGCCTTCAACGAGCACCTTGTCCTGCTTTGCAAATATCCGCTGTACTTGACCCGTCTTACCTCGGTCTCTTCCCCGGGTAATCAGGACCATATCGTCAACACGCAGCTTCATGTTAGAGCACCTCCGGGGCCAGGGATACGATACGCATGAAGTTCTGTTCCCGAAGCTCGCGGGCTACGGGGCCGAAGATACGCGTTCCGCGCGGCATCTGGTTCTCGCCAATGATTACCGCGGCGTTCTCGTCGAACCGGATGTGGGATCCGTCCGGACGCCGAGTCGGCTTGGCGAGCCTCACGATGACCGCGCGCACGACCTCACCCTCTCTGACGGGCGAGGCAGGAGCGGCCTCTTTGACAGAGGCAACGATGATATCGCCGAGACCTGCGTACTTACGCCCACTGCCACCCGGCACGCCTATGCAACTGATGGTCTTTGCGCCCGAGTTGTCCGCAACCTTGACCCTGGAATATATCTGAATCATTGCCGCGGCTTCTCCTCGTCAGCCTTCTCGTCCTCGTCCACGGTTTCACTCTCACCAGTGGCGGAGTCGTCATCATCGGCGCTCTCCGGCATTTCGGCGGGCGCCTCTTCGGGCTCATCCTCAACCTGGGCGGGAGCGTCCTCTTCATTTACGGTCTCTTCGTCCACGCTTTCTACAGCGGCTTCGGGTTCGTCCTCCGATTCGGGGGACTCATCGACCGGAGCTTCCTCGTCGTCCGAGCTCTCACGGACTTCTTCAACCGCGTCCTCAGGCTCGGGTTCGTCCTCTTCTTGAGAGGGAGCGTCTTCTTCGCCGGAAATCTCGGGCGTCTCTTCTACTTCGCCCTCAGGCTCGGAGGCCTCATCAGCCGGAGCCTCCTCGTCATCGGCGCTCTCAGCCACGGCGTCCTCAGCCTCTTCGGAATCTGCGATTTCGCCATCTTCTTCATCGGCTGTGTCGGGTTGATCCTGGGGCTCGTCTGCCGCCTCCTCCAGAACAGGAGTCTCCTCTTCCTGCGAGACGGCCTCTTCGATGACCGGCACAGGCATGGGCGTCTCGACCTCATCTGCCGGGGTGATATCCGACGGAGGGAGCTCGGCGATCTCCTGACGCTCAACGACGTCAACCAGTCGCCAGCGCTTGGTCTTGGACATTGGGCGACTTTCGACGATCGTCACCGTGTCACCGAGCTGGGCCGTGTTATTCTCATCGTGGGCCTTGAAGCGCGACCGGCGGCGAATGGACTTCTTATACCGCCGGTGGAAGCTGCGCCACTCCACCTCGACGATGCACGTCTTGTCCATCTTGTCGCCGATAACTCTGCCGACCCTTACTTTGCGTCGTTCGTAGCTCATTGTGTGGCCAGAGCCAGTTCCCTTTCCCTCATGATCGTGTAGATGCGCGCGATGCGTCTGCGCGCCTTGCGAATCGCATGGGCGTCGGAAAGCTGCATCGTCGCCGACCGGAACCGAAGATTCATCAACGCCCGTTGGGAGTTTTCCAACTCATCGGCCAAGTCAGGGTCGCTAAGCCCTCTCAGATCGTCCATTTCCGCCATGTCATTCCCTTTATCCGTCTACTCTAAAATCGCGAGATCGCCTATTGGCCGATCTCGCTCGCGGCGACCACCCGCGTGCCCATCGGCAGCTTGGCCGAGGCCAGCTTCATAGCCACCTTTGCTTCCGCTTCCGGCACTCCGGCCAACTCGAAGATCATTCGTCCCGGCTTGACGACGGCGACCCAGTGATCGACGGCGCCCTTGCCACTCCCCATGCGGGTCTCGGCGGCTCGCGCAGTAACCGACTTATCCGGGAAGATGCGGATCCACAGCTTGCCACCTCGACGGGTGTACCGGGTGAGCACACGACGCGCGGCCTCGATCTGGCGTGACGTCACCCAAGCCGGTTCCGTAGCCTTGAGCCCGACATCGCCGAAGTTCAGGCGGCTCCCCTGAACGGAGATACCTTTCATCCGGCCGCGCTGCTTATTTCGATACTTAACTCTCTTCGGTTGGAGCATCTGTCGTTTCCTCTGTCGTTACAGCCTCGGCAGGAGCCGACGGCTCGGGCGTCGAAGGGGTTTCCTGTGTTGTGTCAGTCTCGTCCGGAGCCGGCGTTTCGGACTCGGCGGGTCGGATTTCCTGGTCGGCACGAACGGTTACCTGTATCGGGGACATCTCCTCGATATCGATTTGCTGCTGTTTCGGCTTCGGGAGAATCTCACCTTTGAAGATCCAGACCTTGACTCCTATACGGCCAAAGTCCGTCGCCGCCTCGGCGATATCGAAGTCGATATCGGCCCTAAGCGTATGAAGGGGCACGCGCCCCTCCATCGCCTTCTCGGCACGGGCGATGTCCGCACCGGCGAGCCGTCCGGATGCGATTACCTTGATTCCCTGCGCACCCGCCTGCACCGTCCTGTTCATGGCTTGACGGATCGCTCGCCGAAAGGCAATGCGCCTTTCCAACTGATCGGCGATGTTTCGCGCCACCAGGAAGGCATCGAGCTCCGGCTGCCGGATCTCCTGCACGTTCAGGCGGACCCGGCCATTCGTCAGTTGCTCGAGCTGCTTGCGCATCTCGTCGACCTTGGCACCGCCACGCCCGATCACTATACCGGGTCGAGCGGTGTGGGCAGTGACTACCAACTCGTTGGTGCCACGCTCGATCTCGACACGGGAAATTCCGGCGTCCTCGTTACCCTCCATCACGACATTGCGAATGCCAATGTCTTCCTTTACGAGGGCGCGGTAGTCCTCCTGTTTGGCGGCAAACCATCTCGTCTGCCAGTCCTTAACGATTCCGAGACGGAACCCTATGGGGTGCGTTTTATTTCCCACGCTAGACGTCTTCCTCCTCGTCTATGACCACCGTAATGTGGCTGTTTCTTCGAATGATTCTCGTCCCTCGCCCCCTCGCCCTCGCCCTGAATCGAAGGAGCTTAGGGGCCATGTTTGCGTACGCCTCGACAATTTTCATGTTCGACGGGTCACCACTGGCCGAATCGTTCTCAGCGTTGGCCGAGGCCGACCTGACTACCTTCGCCACCTGGGCGGCTATCGGCGACTGCGTAAAGTCGAGAATATTAAGCGCGTCTTCGACCGTGCGGCCTCGCACGAGGTCCAAGATTCGCTTGACCTTTTTGACCGAGTAACCGGTGTTTGTCGTCGTAGCGCTTGCGGCCACGGCACTTACCTCACGGATGTCGTTCGTTCCGACTTCGACGAGCTATGGCCTCGGAACGTCCTCGTGGGGGCGAACTCGCCGAGCTTATGACCGACCATGTTTTCCGTCACGAAGACGGGGATGTGCCGACGACCATCGTGGACGGCGATCGTCAGACCGAGCATGTCCGGCATGATAGTTGATGCCCGCGACCACGTTCGGATGGGCACCTTGCTGTTGCTTCGCCGGGCTGCCTCGACCTTCTTCGCCAGCTTGGGATGGACGTACGGTCCCTTTTTCGTCGACCTCGACATAATCTTACTCCGACCGGGCGCTCACGGCCCGGTACGTACTACTTCTCGTACCTTCTCTTCGCGATAAACTTGTTGGACGATTTGTTTCGCCGTGTGCGATAGCCAAGTGCGGGCTTGCCCCACGGGGTCTTCGGTGAAGGCATCCCGATGGGCGAACGGCCCTCTCCGCCACCGTGCGGGTGGTCGGCGGGCGACATTACGACGCCGCGCACCTGCGGGCGTCGCCCCCGATGCCTGCTTCTCCCGGCCTTGCCTAGCTTCACATTTTTATGATCCACGAGTCCGACCTGACCGACGGTGGCCATGCACTCGCTCAGCACCTGCCGCATCTCACCGGAGGGGAGCTTCAGGAGGGCGTAAGCGCCCTCCTTGGCCATGACCTGAGCGGATGCCCCAGCGCTACGCACGATCTGTGCGCCGCGCCCGACCTTCAACTCTACGTTGTGGACGAGCGTGCCGTTCGGAATTGACCTCAGAGGGAGCGCGTTGCCGGGTCGAATCTCCGCGCGCTCACCGGAGACGATCGTATCGCCGACCTTCAGACCGACCGGCGCAAGGATGTATCGCCAGTCGCCGTCGGCGTACTTAATGAGGGCGATTCTCGACGAACGGTTCGGATCGTACTCGATCGTCGTCACCTCTCCAGGGACGTTCGGCTTGTTGCGCTTGAAGTCGATGACGCGTAAGCGCCGCTTGTGACCGCCGCCCCGATGGCGAACGGTGATGCGACCCTTGTTGTTTCGTCCTGCCCTCTTCTTCATCGGCTTGAGGAGCGACTTCTTCGGACGGGTGCTCGTAACGTCGTCAGACGTCTGAAGGATCGTTCCCCGCTGGCCGGGACTGGTCGGATTCAGCTTACGGAGCGGCATCTATACTCCCTCGAACAGCGTGATTGTGTCACCCGGCGCGAGCGTCACAATGGCCTTCTTCCACGACCTCAGAGTCGTGATCCTCGGCCCGAACCGCTTGCGCTTTCCCCTGACAGCCATAGTATGGACGCGAAGGACCGAAACGCCGAAGGCGTCCTCGACGGCCCTCTTGATATCGTGCTTGGTAGCGCTCTTCGCCACCTCGAACACATATCGTCCCTGCTCACTGAGCAGGGTACTCTTCTCGGTGATTACGGGTCTTCGCAGTACTTGATACGGGTGCATGTTTACGTTCCTGGTCTAGGCCGCTTCCGCCTCGACCTCATCGACGGCAGGCGAACCCCAGAGAGACTCGGCCTTCCGAACGGCGTCCAGTGTCATGATGAGAGCACGATGGTTCAGCACGTCGACAGCGTTCAACAGGTCTGCAGGCAGCATGTCCACGCCCTGCACGTTCCGCCCTGCGCGGAGTGCGTCGTGATCGGCACCGCCTCCGACCAGGAGAACGGACCGCTCAAGGCCGAGCGCCTGCATCATCGCCACGAAGTCCTTCGTCTTAGGGCTGTCGAGAGCGAGGTCCTGCAAAACGATGAGATTCCCCGCTCCGGCTTTATCCGAAAGCGCCATGCGAATGGCCGCGCGACGCATCTTCTTTGGTGTCCGCTGGCGGTAGCTCCGTGGTGCAGGCCCGAAGGTTACGCCTCCACCCTTCCAGAGGGGAGAGCGGATGGAGCCCTGACGTGACGAACCGGTGTGCTTCTGGGGACGCGGCTTCCTGCCGCCACCGGAGACTTCGCTCCGCGTCTTGGCCTTGGCGGTACCCTGTCGGGCGTTCGCAAGCTGGCCAACGACGACCTGATGCACGAGCGCCGAATTCATCGGCACGCCGAATACGTCATCTTGAATTTCGATCTCGTCGACCGATTCGCCTTGTATGTTTTTGACTTCGATATTCACGGTAATCTTCTGATTAGCCTCTCTTGGTCAGCACCAGCAGAGTGTTCTTGCCCCCCGGTACGGAGCCTTTGACGAGCACGAGACGGCTGTCGGGGTCGGACCTCATCACCTCGAGGTTCTTCGTCGTCACCGTGTCACCGCCCATGCGTCCGGCCATGCGCTGGCCCTTCAGCACCTTGCCCGGAGTGGTGCCCGCTCCGATGGAGCCTGGTGCGCGATGCCGGTCGGACTGCCCGTGTGTCTTGGGGCCGCCCTTGAAACCGTGTCGCTTGACCACACCGGCAAATCCTCGGCCCTTCGTGACGCCAGTGACGTTTATCGACTCGCCCGCTTCAAATAGACCTGCATCGAACTGCTGGCCGACCTCCACGGAGGCAAGGTCGGAAGCCTTCACCTCTCGAAGGTGGCGGAACAGCTTGTCGCCCGACTTGTCGAGGTGCCCCTTCGCCGGCTTGTTCGCCCGCTTGACCTCCTCGAAGCCGATCTGCACAGCCTCATATCCGTCCGCGTCAGACGATTTGATCTGCGTTACGGTGCAAGGGCCGGTCTCGATCGCGGTGACGCAAACGGCCTCACCGGTGTCCCCTTTGAACACCTGCGTCGTCCCTATCTTCTTTCCCAGCAGCGCTTGAATGCTCATATTCTCGTCGTTTGTTTTGCTCCGGCATCTATGAGGATGTGCCGCGCCTACTCCCTATACTTTGATTGAAATATCCACCCCGGCAGGGACGTTGAGCCGCGTGAGCGAGTCGACGGTCTTGGAGGTCGGCTCCAAGATGTCAATCAGCCTGTTGTGCGTTCGGATCTCGAAGTGCTCCCGCGAGTTCTTGAACACGTGCGGCGACCGGATCACGCAGAAGCGCTTGATGCTGGTCGGCAGCGGGACGGGACCCGCGACCTGGGCGCCCGTGCGTTCGGCGGCCTCCACGATGTGCGTGGCCGACTGATCGAGAATTCGATGGTCGAATGCCCTGAGAATAATTCTAATCTTCTGGCTCGTCCCTGTCGTCATTTTTCACCTAGTCCGGCCCACGCTTCCACGCGGGTCTGCCCTATTGGGTATCAACTCCTTCGGGTGCTTGCTGGTAGTTGCCGAATTCCATCGAATGGGCGGCACGACCCTGCGTCAGCGAGCGCATAGTGTTCGCGTAACCGAACATCTCGCCGAGCGGAACGTTGGCCTTCACCACCTGGATGTCACCTTGTCCCTCGATGCCCTTGATATCGGCCCTGCGACGACCGAGGTCGGCGAGGATGTCGCCGAGGAACTCGCCCGGCGTGACGACCTCAAGGGCCATCACTGGCTCAAGGAGTACCGGCTTGGCCTTCGAGATAGCGGCCTTAGCGCCCACTGATCCGGCGACGCGGAAGGCTATCTCCGACGAGTCGACCTCATGGGCCGTGCCGTCGACCAATGTCGCCTTGAGATCGACGACGGGGAAGCCCGAAAGTGGGCCTGCGCCAAGGGCGTCCTGGACACCCTTGGATACCGCGGGAATGAACTCGCGAGGAACAGCGCCGCCTCTCACATTGTCCTCGAAGACGAAGCCTGCGCCTCGTTCGAGGGGCTCGATCTCCAAGACGACGTGGGCGAACTGGCCGTGCCCTCCGGTTTGGCGGACGAGACGGCCGTCGGCCTTTGCGGGTCTTGCGATGGTCTCGCGATAGGCCACCCTCGGCTTGCCGATGTTGCCCTCGACCTTGTACTCGCGCCGAATGCGATCGACAATGATTTCAAGGTGGAGTTCGCCCATACCGGACATGATGGTCTGGCCCAACTCATCGTTGTAGGAGACCCTTAGAGTCGGGTCTTCGCCGGCGAGCTTGTTCAGTGCATCGGCCAGCTTGTCCTGGTCTGCTCTCGTTTTAGGCTCAACGGCAATCGACATCACCGGGTCCGGGAACGTAATTGTTTCGAGTACGACCGGCGACGCCCCGGCACTGATAGTATCGCCCGTCGTGGCGTTCTTCAGACCTACCGCCGCGACAATCTGCCCGGAATAGACGTCGGACACTTCCTCCCTGCGGTCGGCGTGCATCATGACAAGTCGCCCAACGCGCTCGTGGCGGCCCGTCCTTGAATTGAACACAGCAGAGCCCGACTCCACGTTGCCGGAGTAGACGCGGAAGTAGACGAGCCGACCGATGAAGGGATCTGCGACGACCTTGAAAACCAAAGCGGCGAAGGGGTCGCCTTCACCGGGGTGTCGGGTCACCTCTTCGCCGGTATCGTAGTTGCTGCCGGTCGCCGGGGGTACACCCACCGGTGACGGGAGATAGTCCACGATCGCGTCGAGCAACGGATGGACGCCCCGATGCCGGAGCGCGCTGCCACACAAGACCGGCATGATCGCGTTCGTTACGGTCGCGTGGCGTAGAGCTGCCCTAATTTCCTCGGTGGTGATCTCCTCACCCTCGAGGTACTTTATGAGTAAGTCGTCGTCTGTATCGGCGACCTTCTCGATGAGCCGTTCACGGTAGTCCCGGACGGCGTCGAGCATGTCAGCCGGGATGGGTCCTTCCACGGGTGGTTCCGGGCCTTCGGTCTCGTAGAAGTACGCCTTCTCCTCAATAAGGTCGATGATGCCTTCGAATTCCTGCTCCACACCGATCGGAAGCTGAATGGCAACGGGGTTGCCGCGCAGACGCTGCGTGATCGAGTCGATGGTGCGTTGGAAGTCCGCGCCCACTCTGTCCATCTTGTTGATGAAGCATATTCGAGGAACGTGGTACTTATCAGCCTGCCGCCAGACTGTCTCGGACTGTGGCTGAACGCCCGCCACGGCGTCGAAGATCACAACACCGCCATCAAGAATGCGCAGACTGCGTTCGACCTCCGCCGTGAAGTCCACGTGTCCCGGAGTGTCGATGATGTTAATGGAGTGGTCGTTCCATTCGCACGTCGTGGCAGCGGATGTGATCGTAATGCCCCGCTCGCGTTCCTGGGCCATCCAGTCCATCGACGTGGTGCCTTCGTCCACCCCGCCGATCTTGTAGATGCGACCGGCAAAGTAGAGCACGCGCTCGGTAACCGTAGTCTTACCGGCGTCGATATGGGCAATGAATCCGATATTCCGGATCATGTCCAAGCGGTTTCTTGTCATCGTTGCGGTAGCCATGGTGTGTCTTCGGAGATCGAACCTCGGCGGCCTACCAGCGATAGTGCGCGAAGGCACGGTTCGCTTCGGCCATTCGATGCTGTTCTTCCTTCCTCCTGACGGAGTCGCCCTGACCTCGTGAGGCTTCAAGGAGCTCGGTCGCCAGTTTCTCAGACATGGGCCGGCCGCTCCGGGCCCGTGCAGTTTGTACGATCCAGCGCATGCTCAGGGCCTCGCGGCGCTCGGGGCGAACGTCTCTGGGGACCTGATAGGTTGCACCGCCGACTCTCCGGGAACGGACCTCAAGCGCGGGCGTCGTGTTCACCAAGGCCTGCCGAAAGATGTCGATGCCAGGCCTGTTTCCCTGGCGCTCGGCTATGTCCAGCGCGTCGTACACGACCCGCTGAGCCACGGTCTTCTTCCCGCCAATCATGACCTTGTTGATGAACCGGGCCAATTCCACGCTCCGGTACTTCGGATCGGGAAGCACCTGACGCCTTTCCGCTCGTCTCCGTCGTGCCATTTCATTCCTTCCAAAACAAAAAGCAACCCCGTGTCTTCCGACTCCGAGGTTACTTTAAGACTTTCTAGCTGTTGCGCTTACTTCCGTACTTGCTCCGACCTCGCCTGCGATCCTCTACTCCCGCCGCGTCCAGTGCTCCGCGAATGACCTGGTAGCGTACACCGGGAAGGTCTCGCACCCTGCCGCCGCGAATGAGTACGAGGGAGTGCTCCTGGAGGTTATGGCCTTCGCCGGGGATGTAGGCGGTTACCTCCATCCCGTTGGTGAGCCGCACCCTCGCAACCTTGCGCAGGGCCGAGTTCGGCTTTCTGGGCGTTTGGGTCCGCACCTGGACACATACGCCCCGTTTCTGAGGTGAGCCCGAGCCGCGGGAGCCACGGTTCTTGAGCGAGTTAAAGGAATAGCCAAGGGCGGGGGCCTTATCCTTGCCCCGCTTTGACTTTCTTCCCTTCCGAACAAGTTGGTTCGTTGTCGGCATGTTACGTCCTAAGGATTCTGAAGCCTTGCGGTCCGTTTTTCGACACGCACTAACCCAATACGTGGGCACACGCAAAGCGGTATTATATCCAGATGGGGTATCGGTGTCAACAATCACACGCCGCTTTATTGACTGTTTCACGGCCCTTAGCGGAGTGCCGGCCCTAACGCTTCCGGTTAGGAAGAGGCATTCCGTCCTTGTTTCCCGAGGGTCAAGGCGTAGGCAAGCCCCACTGCCGGGATCGCCGAGAACATGAGAGGCAGCCACCAGTCCCCTTTCACCGTACCTGCGGCGATCAACTGCGAGAGAGTCAGATCGGCGAAGATGTTCCCCACGAGCAGGGCCGCGACGACGTACGCAAATGCAGGGGAAGGTTTAGGTAGGAGCGTCAACACGAGCAAAGCGACGGCACAGAGCGGATGGACTACGATCAACAACAGCCGCTCCCACATGCTCCCTCCGTCCGCGAAGGCTCCCACCATCCCTGTGAATGCAGCGAACAGCACCTGAAGGACGGCCAAGACGAGCGTTATTGTTCGGAAGACGGTCATGAGGCAAAGCTACCCCTAGTTTAGGGTCACGTCAAGAAGCAAGGACGCAGTAAGGCTCTACTCCAATATATTGAATGTGCCGCTCGCAGAAACACCACCAGCCGTCCCTGCCATCGGTATGGACGATAACGTACTGTCTGACAAATTACCATTTAGCAATCCCTCCCTCAGAGGTAGTCTCAGAAGCAGTCAGCCTCTCTTGTCAGGAAGTTGTGGATTCCTGCTTTCAAAGACCTTTGCGTAACCTCTAGATATTGCCTTAGGGCCCCGAATTTCACCCCCATCCTAACCTTCCCCCATCGAGGGGGAAGGGATTTCGGGCCTCCCATCGGGGGTTATGCAAAGGTCTCCTTTGGCGGGAATGACGGGGGAAGTGATTGAGCTTCGTAGTGAATGATGCCTGACTACGGCCGTAATCGTGGGACCCTTTGCTAAGGAAATGTAGGCTATCGAATTATGAGACAGCCTCCTCAAGGGAGAGAGCGTTACAAGAGGGTCTTCAATACTGTCCTAGAGTCCCGCGTTGCTTAGCTACCCGTTCGCCGACGTTGAACAGGGCCCAGCCCGCTGCCAGGAAGAGTACCGATTGGACGGCGAGGAACACCATGCTTCCGTCCTCCCAGACGGCAATGAGAGACATGTCGTCAACCACAACCTTGCGAAGCACGATGATCCCCTGCGTTGTCGGGAGGAATACTGCGATGGTCTCAAGCCATGTCGGGAAGTGGTGCACGGGCAGGAGCGAGCCGTTGAGGAACAGTAGTACATTGGTCAACAGGTTGCTAACGGAACTGACTTGCTTATACACCAGAGTGAGGCCGCCGATGGCGTACCCGAAACCTATCAGGCCAATCATCGTTAGCACGAACGGCGGCAGAGCTGCCAATTCCAGTGGCAGGGTGACCGGAAGGATTAGCACGAGGATCACACCAAGAAGGGCGACAATGACAGTATGCTGCAGGAAGTTGGCGGCGACCCACCCAACAATTACCAGCCATGCGGGAACCGGGCTCATATAAATCTGCTCTAAGGTCCCAATCGACGCCTCGCCTGAGAGGTTGGTGCTCATGTTCGAGATAGCCATGACCGCATAGAGCCAAACCAAGTAGCCGAGAAGAACCGCCGGAAGCCCCTCGGAATCGATCGTACCGCTTCCAATAAAGAAGCTAATGAAGACGAATAGGAGCACGAGCGTCAATAACTGAATTGCCAAGTCGACCCGGTAGTTCCAGGCTATGATGAAGGTCTTACGGATCTCGTTGTAGAGGACGAGCGGGACGGTAATCACTTTCGGTCCTCGTTCAGCAGTTCCATAAAGATGTGTTCCAAGCTCGGCTCGCTGCGCTGCACGGACAAGATGGGGAGTTCTTCTTCCCGTATGTACCGGAGGACGTGGTGTAGACTGTCCTGGTCGGCGATGTCGCCCGAAATCGTCGTCTCTGATTCGCCCTGTTCGAGAACAAGCCCCTCGGGCAGGGACTTTTCGCCATTGAATTGACCGCCGACTCGTATCGTGTAGTAGTCTCGACGGAACAGAGACAACAGCTCGCCGACCGTGCGATCCGCGATGAGGCGACCTTCGTTGATGATGGCAACGCGGTCGCAAAGCTCTTGCGCCATGGTCAACTGGTGCGTCGTGAGCAGGACGGTCTTGTTTTCCTCCCTGGCAAGGCGAGATACCCATTCCCGGACGGTTCGGGCCGACTCAACGTCCAAGCCAAGCGTCGGCTCGTCGAGCAGGACAATGGGAGGGTCGGACATAAGGGCAGCAGAGATAGCCACCTTTTGCTGCATCCCGCGTGAGAATTCCCGGACGTCGTCGTTCCTTCTGTCCCAGAGATCGAGATCCTTCAGCAGCCGCTCGGCTCTCGGCTTCAGATACTTGTCCCTGACGCCCTTGAGCCTTCCGAAGTACATCAGGTTCTCCATAGCCGAGAGCCGCCAATAGACGGTGCGGGCTCCTTCAAGAACCGCGCCGAACTGTCGCATTGCAGCACTGCGGTCTCGCTGCACGTCGTGGCCGAGGAGCATGACGCTTCCGGCATCAGGAATGACGACACCGCACATCATCTTGATGGTGGTCGTCTTGCCTGCGCCGTTGGGACCAAGGAAACCGAATATCTGGCCACGGGGAATCGACAGGTTCAGATCGACAACGGCATGAACCGGCGACGAACCTCGCGGCCGGAAGGTTTTCGATAAGGAGTCAAGCTCAATCGCGTTCATTCGTCGTCTAACCCTATACGGCCGTAGCCGTGAGTTGAAGAACTTCTCCTAGACTTACATTATAGCGAGCGTGTGTGATACGGCAACAGAGAATTACAAAGGTAATTCCTTTGCCGCCACTCCGACGCAGAGAGATTCGGCGCCGGCATCGCTAGCGGTGATCTGAAGCTAACGGTCTGTGACTCAACAGAAGGGTGGCATGTCGGGAAAGTGGAAATCGCTTTTCCGCACGTCACTCAGTTTCTTAGGGATGCACCCACTCCACTGGTTACCGAATAGCATCAGAGTATTCAGGTTGGAGAGGTTGCCAAACTCCGTCGGTATCTCCCCAGTTAACTGGTTGTAGTTAAGTTCCAGCGTTCTTAGGTTGGAGAGACTGCCCAGTTCCGTCGGTATCTCGCCAGTCAACCGGTTGGCCATAAGAGCCAAAATCTCCAAGTTGGTGAGGTTGCCCAACTCTGCCGGTATCTCCCCAGTCAACTGGTTGAACTTGAGGTTTAGAATCTCCAACTTCGAGAGGCTGCCCAGCTCCTTCGGTATCCCTCCACTTAACCCCCCAGCAGGTGGACTGTTACCGAGTTGAAGAGTCTCCAGATCGGAGAGGTTGCCCAGCTCTGCCGGTATCTCCCCTGTTAGCCGGTTGTTACCGAATTCCAGCCTCTTCAGGTTGGAGAGGCTCCCGAGTTCCTTGAGTATCGTCCCGGCCAACCCGTTCGAATCGAGCAAGAGCCTGGTGACTCGTCCGCTTGCATCATTTGTGACTCCGTGCCACTCCCTGATTGGCCGTTCGGTCCGCCAGTTCGTGTTGTTCGTCCAGTTCTCCCCATCCAGGGCGTCGTATAGTTTTACCAGTACCTTACGATCTTCCGGCGAGTCTTCCGCCGCGCAACTGCTGCCTTGAACTTCTGCTATGCCCTCCAACCACGTCTGGAATGCCTCATCGATTGGCGCGCACAGACCCGGGTTATTGTGGAAGTAGAAGGACTCCAGCCCTAATATTCCCGTCAGACTTTGCGGAAGGGCTCCGGTCAGGTTGTTGTCACTGATGTACAGCAGTTCCAAGCGAGAGAGGTTGCCCAGTTCCGCCGGTATCTCCCCGTTCAACTGGTTGGCACTGAGGTCGAGGTCGGTGACCCGGCCGCTCTCGTCTGTGGTCACGCGCAGCCATTTGTCGAGAGCGCCTTCGCCAAGCCAACCGTCATCTATCTTCCAGTCCGCCCCGTTTGTGGCATCGTAAAGGGCTGTTAGCGCCGCTCGCTCCGAGTCAGGTGAACCCGTCGGCGCGGTCTCGGTTGAGACTGCAGTCGGGTTCGCGGATGCCGACACGGTGTGGGCAGAGGCTGCCGGCGTGGGGGTGGCCGCTTCCCTTGTGGGTGAAACTGATGGCGAATCAGTGCCCGTGCTGCAGGCTGTGAGGAAGAACAGAAGAATCAGAGCAAGGGTGCCCAATGTGCGGAGATGTCGTTCAGTTGACTGGTATTTACGCATTTGTTCCTTCCTTTCCAGTTACCGTTCATCGATCTCCCCAACGCCGTGAGAGAGATTCGGCGTCGGCAAGGCTTGCAAGGTCTTGGGACTAGCGAACTGCGACTTAACAGAAGGGTGGCATACCGGAAAAGCGGAGATCGCTATTCGGCACGTCGCGCAGTTTCTTAGGGATGCATCCACTTAAATCGTTTTGGAACAGCGACAATTTATCAAGGTTGGAAAGGTTGCCCAGTTCCTCCGGTATCTTCCCAGTCAGATAATTCCCTTCCAAGGCCAGGCGTGTCAGGTTAGAGAGGCCACCAAACTCTCTAGGTATCTCCCCAGTCAACTTGTTGAGGCCGAGCAACAGAGTTACCAAGTTTGAGAGGTTGCCTAGCTCTGTTGGAATCTCCCCTGACAACTGATTGGAACTGAGGACCAG
>VXLM01000034.1:0-2219 GCA_009841605.1 Dehalococcoidia bacterium | reverse complement strand
CAACTGATTGGAACTGAGGACCAGAGCCTCCAAGTTTGAGAGGTTACCCAGCTCCGTGGGTATCTCGCCAGTCAGCCGGTTTGAATGGAAGAGCAGAGTCTCTAAGTTGGAGAGGCTACTCAGTTCTTGCGGAATCTCTCCACTTAGCTGGTTATTGCCAAGTTCAAGCCTTTTCAGATTGGTGAGGTTGGCCAACTCCTTCGGTATCTCCCCGGTCAACCCGTTCCAATCGAGCACCAGTCCGGTGACCTGTCCGCTCGCATCATTTATGACTCCATACCACTCCCTGATTGGCCGTTCAGCCAGCCAGCCGGTGTTATGCGTCCAGTTCTTCCCATCCAGTGCATTGTATAGCTCCACCAGCACCTCCCGGTCCTCCAACGAGTCCTCCGGCGCGCAACTGCTGCCATAGAATTCGGCTATGCCATGCAGCCATGTCTGGAATTCCTCGTCGATTGGCGCGCAGAGCCCCGAGTTGTTATGGAAGCGGAAAGATTCCAGTCCAGATAGTCTTGTTAGACTTTGGGGGAGGGGTCCCGTCAGTTTGTTGTCACTGAGATACAGCAATTTGAGGCGTGGGAGGTTGCCCAACTCCGCCGGTATCTCCCCGCTCAACTGGTTGGAACCAAGATCCAGACCCGTAACCCTGCCGTCCTCGTCGGTGGTCACACGCTGCCATTGATCCAGGGGGGAGTCACTAAGCCATCCGTCGATTGTCCTCCAATCTTCTCCTCCGGTGGCATCGTAGAGAGCAGCCAGCACCGTTCGCTCTATGTCGCGGATGGCGCTCGGCAGGGTCGCGCTCACGGTCGGGACCGAGGTTGCCGACGAAGTAGGGGCAGATGCCGCCGGCGTGGCGGTGGCCTGCGGTTGAGTTGCGGGGACCGACCTTTCATCATTGGACAGAACGAGCACCGCCAGTCCGAAGCCGAGGACCGCGAAGGTTGCCGCGATGAGGAGGATTCCCACCGCCGTCCAGGCGCCTGAAAAGCCCAGCGACAGAATGCTCGGCCTCGAGGTGGACCTGGCGACTGTGGAGCGACGCGCAGCGCGTTCAATCTCGGGCCACAAGTCATGCCCGTCAGGAACGGCGAACCGGGCAAGGTCGGTCAGCCGTTTGTGATTGAGGAATTCGTCCATCGTAAGTGTGCTCATTTCGTCCTTCTCCCCATTCCTCTTCACTCGCTAGGCATGGTTGCCCTAAGTAGCTGCTTCATCCGGGCTCGCGCGTCGTGGAGGTGACGCTTGACGGTGCCCCGCGAGCGTCCCGTCCGCTCAACCATCTCGGACTCGGACAGCTCGAGGAAATATCGCATCACGACCGCGCCACGCTGTGACGGTGTAAGCTGCGACAGGGCGTCGCGTACGGCCTTTCGCTCCTCGCTCAGGACTGCGGTGGCCTCAGGGTCGGTCGAATCGACCGGCCTTCGAGTTGAACCAGTGTGCTCTAACGTTGTAGTCCGGTTGCGACGCCGGACGGCATTGATGGCGTCGTTGACAACTATTCTGTAGAACCAAGGGCCGAAGGGTTGTTGTGAGTCGAACTGTTCCGCTCGCTCGAACACGCGAAGAAATGCGCTGCTGACGACATCCTCTGCCTGGGCGAGATCGTGGGTAATGAGGTATGCGGCACGCAGGGCCTGGGTCTGGTGCCGTCTGACCAGCGTGCCGAGGGCGGTGATGTCACCCCGACTCAGCCGTTCCATCTCTCGTTTGTCGTTCATGCTTCAGGCCCTCTCTCATTCGGGCGACTTCACATATAGTACAAACGAGACGGCAAAAAGGTTGAGACTAATTTTCGTTGCTGCGGAAGAGCCGGTTCGGCTCTCTTCGTCATGGACAGCAAGCACCGGTCTGATACGGCGATGTGGGGTTCAGGCCGTATCCTGAGTCGAAACGGCTTCACGAATTAAGTGTTCAGAGTTGATGAGATGAACACTCTCCCCCGTGTGGATACCCGCTTTCGCGGCTATGACGGTGGGTGGGTGTGTCGAGCGCTCTTACGAAGTCTGAACAGTTCCTCCAGGGTATTGACACGGGAGACGATACATGATGTCATTTAGCGTTCTGCATCATTGGAAATCGCAAGTAGTAGATTAAGAGGAAGTACCATGAGCAAACGGAACAACGGACGGAGGCGGGATGAGGCGCCGGAAGGGTCGCCACTCCACGAAGTCGCAATCGTGGGCGCGGGGGCGGCAGGGCTGGGATGCGCGGTT
>VXLM01000102.1 GCA_009841605.1 Dehalococcoidia bacterium | reverse complement strand
GCGTGGAATCGAGTCCCTCGAAAAGTGCAAGGTGATCTCCACCGGCAGCGTTGGTGTGGACAAAATTGACGTGGGCGCGGCGACCGAGCGAGGCATTCCGGTCACCAACGTCCCCGACGTCTTCATCGAGGAGGTCGCCGACCACACGATGGTCTTGATACTGTCGACCTATCGACGGGTGACCCTCATGGACAGCATGGCCCGCGACGAGCGATGGCTGCAGGGACGTGGAGTGCTGTACGCCTTCCCTCGTCTCTTCGGCATGACGCTGGGTCTAATCTCCTTCGGCAACATCGCTCGCGCGGTAGCACATCGAGCAGCCCCATTCGGTCTTCGCATTTTGGCCCACGACCCCTACCTGAGCGAGCTTGCCATGACGAAGGCGGGAGTCGAGCCTGTCGGACTCACCGAGCTCCTCCAGCGCTCGGACATCGTATCAATGCACGCCCCTGCCACTCGTGAGACGCACCACATGATGGGCGAAGAACAGTTCCGTCTCATGAGTCCTCAGTCAATCTTCATCAACACGAGCCGTGGCGACACCGTGGACGAGGAAGCGCTTATCCGCGCCCTCAATGAAAAGTGGATCTCGGCGGCTGGGCTGGACGTGCTCGAAAAGGAGCCGCCAGATCCCGAAAATCCGATCCTGAAGATGGACAACGTGATCCTATCTCCGCATGTCGGCTCGGCATCGTCACGCATGGACCCCGAGCGGCGGCGGCGTGTGGGAAGGGAAATCGCCCTCGTACTGCGAGGACGCTGGCCTCGAGCCTGCGTAAACCCATCCGTGCTTCCGGAATCCGACCTCGTTCGCTGGAAGCCCTATTCGATGGAGTGACCTGTGACGCCGGGTACGACGGTCGCATATCTTGGTCCTCAGGGGACCTTCAGCGAAGAGGCGGCGATTCTCTACGCCCCGGATTCGGAGCGTTCACCCTACCCGTCCATCCGCGACGCCGCGATTGCCGCCGAGTCCAGGGAGACCGAGGAGGCCGTCCTCCCCATCGAGAACAGCATCGAGGGAGCCGTCAACATGACCCTCGATTACCTGATTCACGATTCGACCCTCTCCATAGTCGGCGAGATCGTGCTTCCAATTCGGCAATGCTTGATCGCGGCGGAAGGTTCTAAACGGGAGGACATCGTGACCATAAGGTCGCACCCCCAAGCCCTCGCTCAGTGCCGACGATACTTGGAGACGACCTACCCCAACGCAAGTCTCATCGCCTCGATAAGCACGGCAGGAGCGGTCGAAGAGGCCCTGAATGAGGGCCGAAACTCGGCTGCCATCGGAAATCGTCGGGCCGCCGAACTGTTCGGGGCTACAGTGTTGGAAGCCGACATCGAGGACAACTCGAATAATATGACCCGCTTCGTAGCGATGGGCAGGAACAGTCCTTCCCCCAGCGGTAACGACAAGACATCCATCTGCTTCGGCTTCGATTCCGACACGCCCGGGCAGCTCTACGGTGTTCTTGGAGAGTTTGCCGAACGCGACATCAATATGGCAAAGATAGAGTCGCGCCCCACCCGTCACGAGTTGGGGCGGTACGTCTTTCTAGCCGACCTGCTCGGCCACCAGCAGGACGAAGGAGTGCGTGACGCTCTATCTGCAGTTGAACGTCGGGTTTCTGAGCTAAAAGTCTTCGGATCGTATCCGAGGAATCTGTAACCTCAAACGAACGGTCACTGGCGCGTCCTTATCCCGAACAGGCGCAGGGACTCGGTCAGGTCCCGCACACATGCCTGCGGGTCCCGGTCCCCAAAGATCGTGAACCTCAGCAGGACGTTGTTCATGCCGTAGCTGCTGAGCCACTGCGCGCCCTCCGGCTTGAGCGCCTCACCGGACAGCACATGGCTATTGAGACGTGTCAGCACCGAGCAGATGTGGGCCATGTCGACCGCTTCATCGGCGAGCACGGCAATGTCACGTTGGTGGTGGTCAAGGTTGGTAGCGCGCCATTCCCTCGTTTCCTCTGGTCTGAAGACGCGTCGGATATTTCTGCGCTCGATACGGACCGTGTTTCGGCGAGCGCCTTTGCCTGCCTTTTTCAGCACGGACTCCGACTCCTCGTCGTAGGCAAGGTACCATTTGCCGTTTACGACGGCTTGCCGCTCGGTAATCTCGACGCTGTGTCCGTCAACGTCGGTGACGATACCCACGTGAAGTCGTACCGTACTGTCATACGAAAACGGGTCGCGCACCTGAACGATGGTCAGCTCCTTCGACTCCATCCTTTCGTGCAGGTCTCGATAGCTCTGCTGTACGCTGTCGACCAGCGCGATGGAGTTGGCATACGCGCGCGCCACGTCACTGCCTCTGAAGGGCTTGACCACTTCTTCGATGGCAGCCAGTATCTCTGGCCCGCCCTGCGCAAATTGACCGGCGAGTTCCCCCGCCGCCTCGACGAACATCGAGCGCAGCGCGTCCGAATCGGCCTGTCCCTGAATTTGAGCGTAAAGGTCCGGGTTGCCCCCAATGATGCGTGACGTAAATGCTGCGAGAATACTGTACGGCGGAGTGCTGTACCGGAGAGACTCCTCAAAGGTGTAGCCTAAGTCCGATGCCTTCGCCAGCGTCTTACCGAATACGAGGTAGGCGTAATGCGCCAAAGTCTGCACCAGCAGCATGTAGCGGTCGTGCGTCTCCGCGTCCGTCTCTTCGACGATAGCCCCCTTCGATCGCAGAAGCGATGTCAGCCAATCGTAGGTGGCAACGTCTGTGCGTTCCGTCGGTACCATCATGAACGTCTGACCGATGACGTCCGGGACCGCCGGACCGAAGAGCGGGTGTGTCCCCAACACCCCTACGCCGTCTGGCGCGTGTTCGAGCATGGCTGCCATAGCCCGCGTCTTCGTTGAGACCACGTCGAAGACCGTCGCGCCAGACTTGAGACCAGGCAAAATTGCGGAGCAGGCGAGTTCGATTTGGTCCTCCGGCACCGCCAACATGACCAGTCCGTAGTCCTCAAGCCCCAAAGGCCCGGAAGGCACTGCCGCGCCTGTCTCGACAGCAGCCCATTCGGCGAAGTCGGAACCGTTCTCCAGACGAACGACGTCGACTGGCTTAGGCAACTGCCTTAATTCAGCTACGTGATTAGCGTCGGGATTGTGTCCACGCTCGGTGCCTGAAGCGTTCAGTGGTTTGACGTCAGCCAGAGTGATCCGTCCCACCTCCGGCACCTTCCCCAAAACCCGCTTCACCAGCCACATGCCGATCCCATCCGCCCCACCGACAACGAGGAGGTCCTTGGAGTTCGTCCGATCCGAGGGGTTCATAACGCAACCGGGGCGTTTCGAGGGATTACGCGGTACGAGTACGGGCGCTCGTCGCGCCTACGTATCTTACTCAGCTATGGAAATTCGGTCAACGAAAGGGGATGTATTTAGGTGCCCGGCTTCGGCTCTAAACCAACCCTGCATTGTCACAGAAAGCAAGCAGCATATCCCTCGACTGTGCTTCGTAGATCGGTGAATAGGCTGCGAACTCTCGTAGGTTGGTTTCGGCCTCAACCACGGGGTCGAACAGGGGACCCATCTTGTCGTAATCATCCGCCAACTCCCTGTTCCAGACCCGAAGCTCGTCGAGTGTGAGCTGAGGCTCAAACTGAAACCCGTAGGAAATTCCGTAGCGAAACGCGAGACTCTGCCTCTTGAACGTCCCGTCTCGACACAACATGTAACCATAGGCCAGCTCGGTAGCGCCGTTAGGCACGGTGAAACACTCGCCATGGAGCGTCGGAACCAGCGGTACACGCAACTTGCCAAAGACCGGATCTCGGCTCCCCTCTTCAGTGATCCACATCTTGCGCAAACCGAACTCGTACCCGCCCGTCGGACTCACCTCCCCGCCAAGACACCGCGCCATCAACTGAGCGCCCAAGCACACTCCGAAGACCGGTATCCCCGAGGCCATAGCATCCGCGAGATACCTCCGCTCCGAACGCAGCGCCGGATACTCGTCGTTGGCCGACTGAGGCCCACCAAGCACTACAATGAGGTCAACTTCCTCCAATGCCGGTGGATCGAACGCCTCGAAATCAGGAGCACTCTCAAAAACGTTGAGAGGCCTAAATTCGAAACCTCGTTCCACTAGGGCTGCCGTATAGTTTTCGGCCAGAGTCTCAGGCTCGGCATGGCGGACTATCAGAGCGAGTTTCGACATAGGACTTACTGCCTAGGCTTTGCGTGAGGTAATCCACTCGAATACTCGGATGTGCTCACGTTCTGTCATTCTGAACGCAGCGAAGCGGAGTGAAGAATCTAAAATCGTCGCGTAGGCAAAGATTTCAAATTCCTCGCTCAGGTCGGAAAGACAGAGAAAGGCGGAATGAGGGAAAATGTCAGCACTACCTAGAATGTTCGCATGTTCACCATACCGGCATTCTATATCAGATTGTTAACAGGTCTAAACGGTGCGGTACCTCTCTATACCGCACTGTTCACTCACTATCAATATGATATCTTCCCCCACAACCCCCATCCGAGGTCACGCCATGAAAGAACTGCCGCTCGGCAAGCTCTACTACGAGATCAGCAGGCACAACCCTCCCGCCCTTTCTATCCGACCGGGAGAGACCGTCCGTATCGAGACCGAAGACACCTTCAACGGTCTCATCCGCAAAGAGGGCGACCGCCGCGACCTCGCGAAGAAGCCGCAGGGTAACCCACAGTCGGGCCCGATCTGGGTCGAGGGTGCCGAAAAAGGCGACACCCTAGCCGTCCACATCGAGAAGATCGAGGCGCGTATCGGACAGGCGGCCAACGACATGACGTGGGCCCGGCGAGGTCTCGCCGAGTTCCTCGGCCACGACATTCCTGTCAACACCCGCATCGCGCCCGTCCGCGACGGCAAAGTCTGGTGGAGTCCCAACGTGGCCCTGCCCTATCGTCCCATGATCGGCACAATCGGATGCGCCCCCGACTTCGGGAGCCCGACCACCAGCCCCGCAGGCGACTACGGCGGCAACATGGACATAAAGGAGGTCACCGACGGCAACACCGTCTACCTGCCCGTGTACGTCGAAGGAGCGCTCCTCCACCTCGGCGACGCCCACGCAGCGCAAGGCGACGGCGAACTGTGCGGAACGGCCCTCGAAATGCCGGCGACCGTGACAATGACCATCGACCTGCTAAAGGCACAAACGATTCCACGACCTCGTATCCGCTCCCGTGACGAGATCATGACCGTCGCCACCGGACGCCCGATGGAGCGTTCCGTCGCCCAAGCCTACTCCGACCTCATCCTCTGGATGGAGGAGGAATTCGGCGTCCCCCGATGGGACGGCCTCAGCCTCTGCACTATGGTTGGCGAGATTTCCGTCGGCTACCACTTCATCGGCACCGTAGCCGCCAAGATCAAACTCGAGTACGTCCACGCCGCCGCAAGGTAGTGACATATGATTCCTTTTTCCTAGCACCAGAGAAAATCCCAATTTGACATACTCGAACATGTAATCTACTATGAGTCACGGGCTGAACGTCACTTGACCGAACTGCCCAATCGGATGTGTCAGGATATGTCAGGTTAAATAAGACCTTCTCGTACTTACTGCTCCCTCAGTCCTGTGTCATGAATTCCAAGCCATACGCAATACTCACTACTTTCTCTCCCTCATGAACCTCCCCACCACATTCCGAGAACCGGAAGTCACCGTCAAGGCGCGGAAGTACGGCAGCCTTCTCAGTCGGTACATGCTCCCCCAGCTTCCTTGGGTCATCACGCTCGGCATCTTGCTCTTCACTAGCCTGGGCCTTCAGCTTGTCCTGCCCCAGATCATCCGGTACTTCATCGACGAGGCGCAAAAAGCCAGCCCTCTCGAACGTCTCACCGCCGCCGCCGTCCTCTTCATCGTCGTCACCATGATCCAGCAGGTCGTCCAGGTCTTCGCCACCTACTTCTCCGAGCGCGTCGGCTGGACCGCCACCAACAACATCCGCGAGGACTTGGCCGAGCACGCCCTGTCCCTCGACATGGCATACCACAACGAACACACCCCCGGCGAGATGATCGAGCGCGTCGACGGCGACCCCAACGAGCTTGGCACCTTCTTCTCCCTCTTCATCTTCGAGATGCTCGGCAGCCTCATACTGCTGATCGGCATCCTCGCGCTCCTCCTGAGGGAAGACTGGCGGGCCGGCCTGACCTTGGGTGTCTTCGTCGGCGGGGGCATGTTCATTCTAACCAGCATCCGCACCATCGCCGTCCCCTACTGGAAGGCCAATCGCGAGGCCAGCGCCGATACCTTCGGCTTCCTCGAAGAGCGACTCTCCGGCACTGAGGACATCCGCTCGAACGACGCCAAGCCCTATGTCATGCTCCGCTTCCACGAGCTCATGCGTAACTGGTATCAGAAGGCCCTCAAGGCCGGCGTGATGAGCAGCGTCATGTTCAGCACTACCATGTTCATGTTCGGTGTCGGCAGCGCCATATCCCTCTCTCTCGGCGCATATCTGTATTTCGGTGACTGGATCACTCTCGGCACGGTGTACCTCATCTTCCACTACACCCAGATGCTAGTGATGCCCATAAACCGCTTCACCCAGCAGCTCGACAACTTCCAGCGGGCCACGGCGGCCATCGCCCGCATCGTCGAGCTCGATAGCGTACGCAAGACCATCCTTGATCCGCCCCTCCATGACAGCGTTGCGCTACGAGACAGCGCCGCTCTATCCGTTCAGTTCGACGACTTAACCTTCGCCTACAACGACGAACCTGTCCTACACAACGTCTCACTCGACCTCAAGCCGGGCCGGGTCCTCGGGCTGCTCGGCCGCACCGGCAGTGGCAAAACCACCATGACCCGCCTCCTCTTTCGCCTCTACGACCCGACCTCCGGCGTCGTCAGAGTCGGTGGCGAGGACATCCGCCGGATGCCCATCGATCAGCTGCGCCGGCACATCTCCATGGTGACGCAGGACGTACGCCTCTTCCACGGCACGGTCCGAGACAATCTCACCTTCTTCGACGATTCCATCAGCGACGAGCGGCTCCTGGACGTGATTGGCGAACTTGGAATGCGCCCGTGGATCGAGTCCCTTCCTGAAGGTCTCAATACCCGTCTCCTTGCAGAGGGCGCAGGCCTGTCCGCGGGCGAGGCGCAGCTTCTGGCCTTCGCGCGTGTATTCCTAGCCGGATCGGGCTTACTCATTCTCGACGAGGCCTCGTCCCGCCTTGACCGCAGCACGGAGCAGATGATTGAGCGTGCCGTCGACCGCCTCGTCAAAGACCGCACCGTCATCGTCATCGCCCATCACCTCGTCACCATCCGGCGCTGCGACGAGATAGCCATTCTCGAACAGGGCCGCGTCGTAGAGCACGGCGAGCGAGAGGCGCTTGCCAAAGACTCGTCGACGCAGTTCCATCGCCTCCTGCAGACCGGACTCGAAGAGGTACTGACGTGAGCACCCTCCGATACCTCATCCGTCTCACCCAGTACCAGCCGCGCTACTTCGCCATGCTCGCGACGCGGACAATAAGCATTGGACTCATCCCCCAGGGCATCGCCCTGACGAGCCGTGCGATCTTCGACAACATGACCAACGAGCAGACCGCGACGGTCGGGTTCTGGAGCCTCGCTGCCATCCTCCTTGCCCTCGCCGTCACTCGCTCCTTCATGATCTTCGGCAACATCATCCTCTCCGTCCGCGTCGAGTTTACCTTTGCCACGCTTCTCAGGAAAAACGTCTTCGACCACATCCTCGATCAGCCCGGCAACAACGCCCTTCCCGAGTCGACCGGTGAGGCCGTCACCCGCTTCCGCGAGGATGTCGACTACGTCAACAAGTACCTCCAGCGCATCGGATTCGCCTTCCCTCTCCTCGTCTTCGGCATAATCGCCCTGTACATCATGATGGGCATAAACACCGTCATCACTTTCTACGTCTTCCTACCGCTCGCCGTCATCATGGTCATCGTGAGCGCGGCGTCTCGATGGCTCCGCCGCTTCCGCCTTGACAACAGGGAGGCAACCGGCGACGTGACCAGCCTTCTCGGCGAGATGTTCGGCTCCGTCGAGGCCATCAAGATCGCCAACGCCGAAAGAAGGATGATCTCCGAGTTCAAGCGACTCAACAGCCGTCGTAAGACCTTCACCATCCGCGACACGCTCCTAACGCAGTCCCTCAACTCCGTCTTCCAGAACACCGTCACCATAGGCACTGGACTCATCCTGCTCATTGCGGCGTCGGCCATGCGGGATGGCTCGTTCACCATCGGGGATTTCGCCCTCTTCGTCAGCTACCTCTACATGGTCGGCTGGATGAACACCGAGATCGGCGGCGTCCTCGCCGAGTACCGCCAGACCGGCGTTTCGTTCGACCGACTGCGCGGCCTCATACCTAGCGCGCCCCCAGGCCGCCTCGTCCAACACCAGAAGGCCTACCTCGCGGGCGACCTGCCCGACGTGCCATTCACCGCCAAGACGGACGACCACCGTCTTGATCTCGTCCAAGTCCAGGGACTCACCTACAGCTACGGCGACAACGGCAGAGGTATCGACAACGTCTCCCTCAGCCTTCCGCGCGGCTCCCTCACCGTCGTGACCGGACGCATAGGCTCCGGCAAGACCACCTTACTCCGTGTCCTGCTCGGCCTCCTGCCCAAAGATGCAGGCATGGTCAAGTGGAACGGCCAGCCGGTCGACGACCTCGCGACCTTCTTCGTGCCACCACGCTCGGCCTACACCTCGCAGGTTCCCCGCCTCTTCAGCGAACCGCTCAAAGACAACATCCTTTTGGGCCTCCCGGAGGACAGGATCAACCTGAACGCCGCCCTGAACGCCGCCGTCATGGAACAGGACATTCGCGAGCTTAGCGACGGACTCGACACCGTCGTCGGCGCGCGCGGCGTCAAGCTGTCCGGCGGGCAGATCCGCCGCTCCGCCGCCGCCAGGATGTTCGTCCGCGACCCCGAGCTCCTCGTCTTCGACGACCTGTCGTCCGGCCTCGACGTCGACACCGAGCAGCAGCTCTGGGACCGCCTCTTCGAGCGCCCCGACGCCACCGCCCTCGTCGTCTCCCACCGCCGCACAGCCCTCCGCCGCGCCGACCACGTCATCGTTCTCAAAGACGGCCGCGTCGAAGCCGAAGGCAGCCTCACCGACCTCCTCAACACCTCCGACGAAATGCGCCGCCTCTGGGCCGGCGAGGTTGAATCGACCATCCCATCTCCCGTCGTGGGAGAGGGCTAGGGTGAGGGTGTTTTGAGTAAGCAGCCTAAATCAAAATTCCCCTACTCCGTATAGATAACCACCCGCTCGCCGCCTTCCTCAACGTCCATCTCAAACTCGGCCAGCCCCTCGATGAGATCATCCAGACCGGAGTCTCCATCCAGTTGCGAGAGATCGATGCCTCGCTCCTTCAGTCGCTCGCCTACCTTCCCTCCGGGACCGCTGGCGAAGAGACCGCCCAGCTTCACCCCCCCGCGAATAAGGCTCAACGGAACGCGAATGTCGAATCGCTGGTCCCCGTCCACACCGACAATCCGCAAGTACTTGCCTGGACCCCGTCGCAGTCGCGACCCTAGCTCCAAAGGCTCCGGCGCCGCGGGAGACTCCACAAGCGACATGAGCCGCTCGGCCTCGTCGACGCTTATCTTGCCCTCTGAGAGCATCTCAAGTATCCGTTTTCCATTCTCGTCCATCTCAAAGTCCTCCTCACTAACGGTCGCCAGAACACCGTTCCTATAGAGCCTGTGTCAGTTTATTCGGCGGGGCTTGGGGTATCAGAGTCCCCTCTCACATCGTGGGAGAGGGCTAGGGTGAGGGTGAAGCCCCTACCCTCTAAACTGGCTCCGGTTCGTTCCTATACGAAGCACTTACCAGACCGAGCCCGGCGGTATATTCTTGCCATCGGGTACCTGGCTGCCGGATCGTATCTTTGCTCCTTCACCGATTACTGCACGCTCACCAATGTAAGCGCCGGAGCCGATCTCGCAGCCCTTTCGAAGTTGAGTCCCTTCTCCGACGTATGCTCCATTACCGATGTTGATAGCGCTCTGAATTACGACCCCGGTGTCAACAAAGGCTCCGGTCCCGATCGCGCTGCCGGTGGGCACTTGGACATCGGGACTAACGAACGCGCCGACGCCCATCTTGACAACGGGACCGATAGGGTCACGTCCGGCATCATCACTCCTATTCCGTTGCCTTTCCTCGTCATCACTGTGCTCGCGAGTTTCCGTTTCTGGGATCGAATCGGGCGCTGGGTCGGGCGTCGGCCCATGCCCGCCGAGCGCCTCTAGCAGCCGCTCGGCCTCGTCAACGGTTATCTTCCCCTCGGACAGCATTCCGAGTACACGTTCCGAATCGGTGTTCATCGACGTTCCTCCTCGCTAGCGGTTGCTCCAACTCCAGGTCCCGGAGAACTGATCTACCACACGGCACCCGCCGGTACATTCCCGCCCGTGGGTACATGGGTGCCGGGTCTCACCTCCGCCTCCTCACCGATGAACGCTCCCGTCCCAATTATGGCGCCGGTGCCAATGTCCGCTCCGTCGCCAATAGACGCACCCAAATCTATGGTGGCGTCCGCTCCGATCTTCGCTCCCTCGCCTATGTTCGCGCCTTTGCCGATCCTGCAGTTCTTCATGAGGTGCGCCATTTCACCGATGTATGCTCCCACTCCGATCTCGATGGCACTCTCGATAACAACGCCTTCACCAATATTGGCCCCCATGCCTATCACGCTGCCAGCAGGAATATTCACCCCCTCACTGACGAACGCCCCCGCGCCCATTCTTATGCCAGGTCCCGGGCCGATAGGCTCACCGGTGCCGTGCTCGCCGCCTTGCTCTTGCCCACCGTCCTCAGGAGTCTCTGCTTCACGTTTCGGCCTGAACTCTTGGTCGGGCGTAGGTCCATGGCCGCTGAGCGCTTCCAGCAACCGCTCCGCCTCCTCCACAGTGATCTTGCCCTCGGACAGCATTTCCAATACCCGTTGAGTGTCGTTGTCCATCAGCGTTCACCTCCATTCACTTGAAATAGATCAACACCGACTCTTTCGGCTCCGTGACGTCGATCTTCAGACCGCGCAAATCGCAGTACAGGCGAAACAGAGCGGGCCCGCCGAAGAGAATCTGCCTTCCCCAGCCGTTGCGCCACGTCACGGCCGCGATTACTACAATGAACGGGAGCAGGAGCAAATAGAGTCCGAGCACGAGCGGCCACACGAGGATAAGCGGTATCCACAGGCTGACGCGGCTGTCCTTGTCCAGAACGCGCACTCGCAGTATCGACGGCGGGAACATCATCACCCGGACAGCCTTTCCACCGCATCATCGACGGTTATCTCCCCGCGTTCCAGTTGGTCGATAACCTCGGAGCGTTCCACGTCGTCGATCGGCTCCGGTTCGCTAATCACGAACTCGAACCGGCTCGCGATGCCGTCCAGCCGTTTCTTGACCGTCGGATAGCTGATCCCGAAGATGCGTTCCATCTGCTTGATCGACCCGTGACACTGCACAAAGGCCATCACGAAGACCTGGTCCTCCGCCGAGAGCCGCGCCAGCGGTGATAGATCGAAGCTCCCCTCGATAGCGATGTCCTTATCGCTGAGCCGCACCCGCTCGACGGTGAACTCGCCGTCGCCGGTTAGATCGGTAAGATCCTGCCAGGGACTCGCCATAATCCGCTCCCAGAAAGACGAAGGTCGCAAGAATTACGAGTCACAATACTGTAGAACATCAATAAAGTCAATACCTACATTGATTTTATTGATATATTTGGCCTTTCAACCAAATGACCACACCACTCGATGATATTATTGCAACTCCTCTCCGTGTCCCTCTGTGCCCTCTGTGATGAATCTCCGCCTTGCCACTCCACCCTCACATCCTGATAGCATAGCCCCGCACACCAACCCGGAGCACGTACCCCCATGCCGACCCCTTTCACACTCGCCATCCTACCCGACACCCAGATATGCACCGAGTCGTTCCCGCACATGTTCCGGGGTAATATAAAAATCATAAGCTGCCCGGCGTGGT
>VXLM01000110.1 GCA_009841605.1 Dehalococcoidia bacterium | reverse complement strand
TACCCCGGCAAGTTCTACGCCCTGCCGCAGTCGCCGCAGCAGCTCAAGCAGCTTCTCATGGCGGCGGGAGTGGAGAAATACTTCCAGATCGCCAAGTGCTTCCGCGACGAGGACCCGCGCGGCGACCGGCAGCCGGAGTTCACCCAACTCGACCTCGAAATGAGCTTCGTCGACGAGGACGACGTGCTCGACCTGATTGAAGATCTCTACACCGCCCTGTTCGAGACACTCGTTCCCGAACGCAACATCCTCAGCAAGCCGTTTCAACGCATCCCCTACGCCGAGGCGATGGAGAAGTACGCGACCGACCGGCCCGACCTCCGCTACGGACTCGAAATGGCCGACCTCGGCGAAACGGTCAAGGACACCGAGTTCCGCGTGTTCCAGTCCGTCCTGTCAGGCGGCGGAATCGTAAAGGGATTTGCGGCCCCCGGACTCGCCGATATGCCGCGCAGGCAGCTTGACGACCTCGTCGAGTTCGCCAAGTACGCCGGCGCGCAGGGGCTGGTCTACATCGTCCTCAGCGCCGACGCGCCGTCCATCGATGGCCTGACCGACGAGCACATCAAGTCGCCCGTCGCGAAATTCCTCTCGCTGGACGTGATGAAGGAGATGGCGCGTGAAACTCGGGCGAACCCCGGCGACCTGATCCTCATCATCGCCGGTCCCGCCAAGTCGACCAACGTCGCCCTCGACGCCCTCCGACGGGAGATGGCGCGTAGGCTAGAACTCGCCGACCCAAACGAGCTGGCATTCGCCTTCGTCGTGGACTTCCCACTCTTCGATTGGAACGAGGACGAGGCCCGATGGGACTCCCCGCACCATCCGTTCACGGCGCCCAAGGCTGGTCACGAAAGCTTCGATTCCGACCCCGGCGCAGCGCTGTCCCGATCGTACGACCTCGTGTGCAACGGGATGGAGGTCGCGGGCGGCAGCATCCGCATCCATCGGCGGGATATGCAGAACAAGGCGTTCGAGGTTCTCGGCTACAGCGAGGAGGAGACGGAGGCGCGGTTCAAACAGCTCCTCGACGCCTTCGAGTACGGCACTCCCCCGCACGGCGGCATCGCGGCGGGCATCGAGCGCCTCATCATGGTCCTGCTGAACGTCGAGAGCATCCGCGAGGTCATCGCCTTCCCCAAGACGCAGACCGGCGTCGACCCGCTGTTCGACGCCCCCGACGCCGTCGACGACGACCAGCTCAGAGACCTTCGCATCATGATGACGGAGTGACACTAACCAAAGCTACCGAGCGACTGACAACAACCTGACGGAGCAAACGGAGGAATAGGAATGTTCGACGTTCTCATAACGGGCGGGACGATTGTCGACGGCACCGGGAAGCCCGGCTACCGGGCCGATCTCGGCATCGTGGGCGAGAAGATCGACGCCATCGGCGACCTGTCGCAGGCGCAGGCGCGCCGCTACATCGACGCGACGGGACACGTCGTCTCTCCCGGCTTCATCGACGCGCACGTCCACTCCGACGCCGTGCTCCTCATCGACGGCCAGCACCCGCAGGGCCTCCGGCAGGGGATCACCACCGAGATACTCGGTCAGGATGGGCTCTCATACGTGCCCTCCTCCCCTGAGAACTACCGGATGTACAACCACTACCTCTCCGGCATCCTCGGCAGGGCGCCCGACGACCTCGACATGAGCTCCGTTACGGCCTTCAAGGCGAACTACCACCACAAGACCGCCATCAACATCGTCACCAACGTCGCCCACGGCGCGCTGCGCGTGGAGGCCTGCGGAATGTACGACGTTCCCATGGTGGGAGACCGGCTCGACCACGCCAAGCGTCTCGTGAGAGAGGGCATGGAGCAGGGCGCCGTCGGCCTCGCGACCGGCATGTCCTACCATCCGCAGGCGTGGAGCGACACGGAAGAACTGATCGAACTGTGCAAGGTCGTCGCCGAGTTCGACGGTGTCTACACCACCCACCTCCGCGACGTGAACCCCGACCGCGGCTTCGGTGGGGGCGGCGTGCCGGAGGCGTTGGAGATCGGACGACGCTCCGGCGTGAAGGTCCACTTCTCGCACACGCGCACAGCGGTCAATACCGCCGGTCAGGTGGCGGAGCTCATGGAGCAGTTCGACGAAGCGAAGGACGAGGTCGACCTGACCCTGGAGCTCTACCCGTACCCGACCGGAAGCTCATTCATGCTCAGCAGCATGCCCTCCCAAGCCCACAACGGAGGCCCGGCCGAGATCATCGAGCGGCTCCAGGACGCTGACGAGCGCGCCGTCATCGTCGCGCACATCGAGGCGAGCGGTAAGAGGGTGGTCAGGGAGTTCGTCTACTCTCACATGCCGCTCACGCCCGAACTGGAAGGCCTGACCGTTCCGACGCTTTCGGAACGCCGCGGCAAGAGCTTCGGCGAGGTCACCATCGACCTGCTGCTGGAGAACGATCTCGAAGTCGGTTTCTGGGGCGTTCCCCCCGGCGACATCAACGACTGGAAGCAGGTGAGCCGCGACGCCGTCGAGCTCCTGTCGCGCACCGACTATATGGTCGGCAGCGACTCCATCCATGTCGGCGGCCATCCGCATCCCCGCGCATGGGGCACCTTCCCGCGCTTCCTGGGACGACTGCGCCGCCAGTTCCCGATCATGTCCCTCGAGTCGATGGTGCAGCGCATGACCGACAATGCCGCCCGACGTTTCGGACTCACGGGACGTGGCCGACTGGAGAAAGACTACTTCGCCGACATCGTCGTATTCGACGCAGACCGCATCATCGATACCGCCACCTACGACGATCCCAGGCAGTACCCCATCGGCATCCCGTTCGTGATCGTCAACGGCCAGGTTGCGGTAGACCAGGAGCGCTGCACCGGAGTCATGGCCGGCCAGGCGATCCCGTGACACGCGTAGGCCAAAGCAAGCCGTTCGTGGTGAGCCTGTCGAACCACATGAATGCCCTTCGACAAGCTCAGGGCGAACGAGGAAATGGAAGGCAGGACGAATTCCTGCATCTTCCCGTGTCCCCTCGCCGCGTGAAAGAGAAGACCGGTCCCAAGTGATAGGCCCCATCGAGATCGCGGTCTCGGCCCTCGCGCTGGCCGTTGCCGGGTTCGCCATCGGCGCAATCGGCTTCGGCTTCGGCCTCACGACGACGCCGGTCATGCTGCTCTTTCTCGATCCGCAGACCGTCGTGGTCGTGGTCAATGCCGTCTCCGTCCTGGGGTTCGGCCTCGTACTGATAGAGACCCGTGACCACGTCCCCTACCGCCCGCTAATGCCAACCGCGATCGCGGGCGCGCTGGGCGCTCCACTCGGAGTCTTCGCCCTCAGCGCGCTCGACCCGTCCGCCCTTCGCATCGGCATCAGCGTGCTCGTGCTGGCGCTCACGGCCCTCGTCGTCGTCAAGACCGAGTGGCGCATTCCCAAGCCACAGTTCACCGGCCCTGTGCTCGGTTTCGGGGTAGCCGCCATGGTCACCGGCCTCGCCATCGGCGGCCCTCTCCTCGTCCTGTTCTTCCTCGGACGCGGCATGGAGCGACAGGGCGTCCGAGCCTCGATGGCCTTCTTCTTCCTGTTCATGTACATCACCGCGCTTACGGGCTACTTCCTCCAGGGACTGATGACCTCAGACCGCCTCCTCCTTACCGCCGCGACCGCGCCCGCCGTCGCCATCGGCTACTGGCTCTCGGTCCGCCTCACGGGACGGATGAACGAGAAGGTCTTCCGTCAAGCGGTCGTCGTGGTAATCGTGGTGACGAGCACGCTGGTGCTGGCGCGGGAGGTTTTGTCGCTGTAGGGGGTATTTCAGCTGATGCCTTCACCTGCGGTCACAAAGGATTGACAGATTCGAGTCGACGTGGGAAAAACAGGACTACACCGAGTTCGCTAACATGTGGTCAGGCAGGTCTCCCGAAACATGGAGGCCCGATCTGGCCACAGCTCTTTTCCTACCCTCGCACATACTGCCTCGTAGTCAGGTCCCTCGAACTCACAAACGAGAGATTTACAAGACAGTCGTATCCTGTTCCCCATCGGCCCTCCTCCAATCCAACGCTTCGATTTTGACCGAAAGGGTGAACATGATCCACGCAAGATATGAACACTTACGCATATTGGTAAAATGCACTTTCATAGAAAGGAATGTCCGAATTTGTCAGGAAATGTCAGGTTAATTCGAGGGGTCTCGTCGTTATTGTAACGTTGCCAGCCCCCACGTCGGCTGTCTCGTGAGCGTCCGAGAACTCCTAGTGAGCTCAGGATCAACTGCCTTTCACTACCCTTCGGTCGCGGTTGACACCCCCTTCACCGACTCGTAGGATGCGCACCAACTTGCGCGAGGGGTGTACGGGATGGACTTTGGGATTATCTACGAGATGCAGCGGCCCACGCCCGACGGGGTCGTCGACGAGAAGGCGCTGATCGAGGAGACCATCGAGCAGTGCATTCTGGCCGACAAGGTCGGCTTCGACTACGTCTGGTTCGTCGAGCACCACTTCCTTACCACCTTCTCCGGCTCCTCCGCGCCCGAGGTGATCATCGGCGCCCTCGCGACCGCCACCAAGCGCATCCGCCTCGGATTCGGCGTCGTCGTCCTGCCGCATGAGCACCCGATCCGCGTCGCCGAGAAGGTCGCCATGGCCGACCACGTGTCCGGTGGGCGCATCGACTTCGGCACGGGCAGGAGCAACTCCTACGAGCAGCAGGGCTTCGAGATCGATCCACGCGACACCCGCGCCATCTGGGACGAGGCGCTCGACGTGGTCTGCGGCATCTGGCGCGAGAAGGAGGAGTTCAAGTGGGAGGGCAACTTCTGGAACATTCCCCCGCGCCGCATCCACCCGAAGCCGCAGCAGTCGCCCCATCCTCCGATTTGGGTTGCCGCCATGCAGCCTGAGACCTACACCATCGCGGCGGAGAAGGGACTTGGAGTCCTCGCATTCTCCTCGGAGGCCCCTCAGAACTATACCGAGCACATCAAGGAGTACCGGAAGAACGTCCAGAACGCCACGCCCGTTGGGGATGTCGTCAACGACAAGTGGGGCAACTTCACCATCGGCTACTGCGGCGAGGACAACGTCGAGGCCCAGCAGTTGGGCGCGGACGCCATACGGTCGTTCTTCGGCCCCGACCGTCCCTACGTGCAGGGGCGGCGCGACGTTTACAAGAACCTGCTCGAAGCGTGGGGAGGTCTCCCCGACCACTTGCAGCGTGAGTTCGACAACTTCCTGATCGGGGCCGCCTCCGAGACCGAAGACGACGCTGCCCGCGCCATCTGGGAAAAGCTCGAACCCTCAATCCTCGCCGAGCGCGGCATCATCATCGCCGGCGATCCCGAAAGCTGCGCGACGGGCATTCGCGCCCACGAGGAGTCCGGGGCCGACCAGGTCCTCATGGTCATGCAGACCGACATGATCCCCCACGACAAGGTCATGACCTCCATCGACCTCTTCGGCCGCGAAGTCATCCCCATGTTCAAGTAGGGACTGTAACCCGGATTCCCATCTCCGTCATTCTCGCGTAGGCGGGAATCCAGAACTCGGCCCGCGAAAATCCCCTCTCCCGTCGTGGGAGAGGGCTAGGGTGAGGGTGACTCTTCAAAGACAGAACCCAACATGCACGGCCCTATCAAGCCTAGTTGGAACTATGTAGCTGGAAAGTATCTGGTACCCAAGTAGTCAATGTAGTCCGGATATTCTGCGTCAGCCTGATGGAAGGTGTTTAACCGACCAAATACCTCTTGGTAAGACACTGCCTTAAATCGTATCTCTTCCCCTACACGGCTGACGAAGTTCCATATCTCCCTTTTGTGTGTTTCCGCCCGCTCCCCTGGATAGTCGTAGTAAAGGTAATAGAGGCCAAATTGGTCATGCAGTTGCGTCGCTAACCCCAGTGCGTGCTTAAGCAACTGCCACGGATCCAGGTAGTCAAACTTGTGCCGCCCGTCATGCAGTTCTTCCGCCAGACGTTGACATCCGGGCAATCCCACGTATGCCCAAAGACCCCCTGAATGAGGAAAATACGACGGCTCAAACTTGGACTTGTCTTTGGTTGAACGTCCCATGTGCTCGGTAAACTTGCTCTCAATCCCGATGACCGCTCCAGAACTTAAGGTCATTGCCACATCAAGATGAGGCGGCGTGCCACCAAGGCCGGTCGGAAATTTTGCCTCGAACTCCAATGATTCGGCGTTGTACGCATCTATTCCCAACCCGTACAACAGACCGTTCTTATCTCTACCTGTCCAATAATCAAAAAAGTTTGCTACCAGCGCCGAGGAAGAATGCAGGGCCTTCATGTGTCCGGCTAACTCCGAGCCAGCGCCTCTGTTGAAGCCCTTTACAGCGCAAGCCGATAAGGGGCGACGAAGGTTAGTTTCAGTATCCCCCACATACCCTTTGGGATCGAACGATAGCCCCTTCGATTTTGCCCAGGCTTTCTGGTCTTCTATTATCTTCTGCTTAGGATTCAATGGGTATCCTTTGGAGGAAGGGTGATTTCAGGAGCCTCTTATCCCACCCCCAGCACCCGCGCCGCCGTACCGCCCATCACCATCGACAGGTCGTCGGCGCTCAGCCCGGCCCAGTCCGTGAACTGTCCCTCAATCCACTGCCGCGACTGCCGGTACGTGCAGAAGCGGTTCTGGAACGGCATGTCCGTGCCCCACATGAGATTGGCAGGGCCGATGCGTTCCAGCATCTGAGCCAGCGTCGGCCACACCTCCCGGTAGGGATACTCAAAAATATCGCCGATCCGCACGGGGAAGCACACCTCGATGCTCACGTTCGGGTTGGAGAACGGCTCCCATATCTCGTCCGGCAGCTCAATGGACTCCTGCTCGTCGTTGAGGAACGTCCGCCACGGGAAGCCGTGCGTGAGGTTGCACACCGCGTCCGGGTAGCGTTCCATCCAGCGCATGAGCGTCCGGTGTTCATCAAGGTAGCCGCGCTGCTCTTGGGCTTTCGTACGTGTCACGCCCTTGAGATCGTCCGGGCCTGTGCCGAGCGTAAAGAAGATCGGCACGCCGAGCGCCGTCACCGCCTCCCAGAATGGGCGATACCGCCCGTCGTCCCACGCCTCGTCGCTTGTCCTGTAGCACAGCGGCGGGATGAACTTGACGGCGTGGAGCCCGTGCTCCTCGATTGCGCGTACGGTCTCCGCGATCACGGCGTCGGTCTCAGGTATGATGCGCCACTCATCGACCGGAGCCATAGCGAACATCCTCCCCGGGAAGCGCTCGACGATCTCCTGCAGGTATGAGCTGTCGCGCACGAGGGCCGGGTCGGTGTGCAGGAGGACGCCCTCGACCCCCGCGTAGTGCATCTCGGAGTCGAGGCTGAACGGCGTGAACTCCGTGTTCCGCAGGTTCGGAGGCAGGAAGTATTTCGTGTATTCCCGTCCCTCCCAGTTCCAGACGACTCGCCCCCTCGGCTTGTTGACGCGGAACCGCAGGTCGGGGAGGTTGTCGGTGTCGTGCGTGCCCGCGGGATCGAGCACCTCGGACGGCCCAAGTTCCCCGTCAGGTATCCGCATGGCCGGCTGATGGTGAGAGGCGTTCGCGGCCTGCGCCCATTGCAGGTGTTCCTCGCCGGAGGCGTACCCGCGCGGGCTGTCGAGCGCCTCGAAGCAGTATGCGTGAGAGTCGATAATCATCGTTCCTCCTCCTATCAGTCCTGTGAACCGGCGAGCGCCGCCGTGGTGGTCTTACTAATGAACGCGCCCTTGCCGTCGGTGTACGATTCGCGGTCGTCCCTGTGTTTGAAGGCCAAGTTCCGCTTTAAACGCTCGTATTCGCTGGCGGTCTCTCTATCCGTCCTGAGTCTGTCCCTGAAGGCAACCAGCTTCCGCACGTCGGAGTGGTCTTGCGGGTACATGTGGCAGTGCATCACCGTGCGTCCGTCCACGACCTTGTCGAAGTAGAACCGTCCGGGTAGGCCGTTGTCCCCTCTATACCGATAGCCAAGCGTAGTCATTGGTTCGATGGCATTCTCGCCGTCCACAGGGTTGGTGACTACCGGCATGATGTCCAGGATCGGCTTGGCCGCCAGTCCGGGGACGGAGGTGCTCCCGACATGGTGTACTTCCATCACCCAAGGCCGGCAACTATCAAGGATATTCGTCCGCTCCCGCTCGAATATCTCTGCCCATTCGGGGCGGTACTCCACGATCTCGACATGGCCTCCATCCGCACCCAGTAGACCCCAAGAATTCGAGCTACCCATCGCCCACTCCGAGCACCCGCGCTGCTGTGCCTCCCATTATCAGGGCGAGGTCGTCGTCGCTCAGTCCGGTTGCCGGCGCGAAGTGGCGTTCGAGCCAGTGGCGTGACTGCCGGTACGTGCAGAAGCGGTTCTGGAACGGCATGTCGGTGCCGTACATGAGTTGACGCGGGCCGATGCGCTCGACCATCGCCTCCATCGTCGGCCACACCTCGCAGTAGGGATAGTCGAAGATATCGCCGATGCGGACGGGGAAGCACACCTCCAAGCTCAGGTTCGGGTTCTCGAACGGTTCCCATATCTCTTCCGGCAACTTGATGCGGTCGCCGTCAAAATACACTCGCCATGGGAAGCCGTGTGTGATGCTGCACAGCATGTCTGGGTAGCGCTCCATGAGGCGCGTGAGGATGCGGAGCTCGCCGATATAGTTCTCCCGCCCGTAGGCGTCGGGACGCGCCTCGCTCGCGCGGGCGGGACCCGTGCTCAGCGTGAAGAAGACTGGCACCCCAAGCGTCGAGACGGCCTCCCAGAATTTTGCGTATGGCCCTCCGTCCCATGCCTCGTCGCTGACGGTGTACCCGGCAGAGCCGAACTTGATAGCGTGCAGGCCGAGGTCTCTGATGGCCGTCGTCACGCCCTCGATTACCCCGTCCACGTCGGTGTGAATCTGCCGCTCGTCAAGCAGCGCCATCGACAGGATGCGGTCGGGGTATTTTTGTATACACTCGGCCTGGTACTCGTTGCTCCGCCCCAGCATGGCGTTCGTGTGGAGCAGGACCTTGTCGATGCCCGCGTAGTCCATCTCCCCGATCATACTGTTCGGTGTGAACTCCAAATTGCGCAGATTGGGCGGGTAGAAGTGCTTCGTGTACGTCTCCCCCTCGTAGTCCCACAGGACGCGCCCTGCCGCCCGGTCGATGCGAAAGTTCACGTCCGGCAGGTCGTCCAGGTCGGCCTTATTCGGGTCGAGAACGTCGGACGGGCCTTCGACCCGATCAATGAGGCGGAACGCGGGCTGGTGGTGGCCCGCCTGCGCCTTCTGCACCCAGCGAAGGTGCTCGTCGCCGGAAGCGTACCCGCGCGGGCTGTCTGCGGGCTCGAAACAGTATGCGTGTGAGTCGATGATCATGCGCTGGTAGTCCTTCGGGCAGCGCACATGGTACCACTCCCATGCTTCACACGGCGTGATACACTTCGGCGACATTCACCGCTGCGGTGACCCTACAACAAGGAGAACGACATGATTGCACAGCTGCGAACGTACACGATCAACAAGGGCATGATGGACGACTGGCTGAAGGTGTTTCGCGAGGACATCGTCCCTCTGTGCCGGAGCATGGGCATCGGCGTCGAGTCGGCGTGGGTGAACGACGAGGGGACGCAGTTCACGTGGATACGCACGTTTGAGGATGCCGAGGACATCGAGCGCAAGGAAGCCGCCATGTACGGCAGCGAGTGGTGGGACGAGAACGTCACCATGGTCCGCAGCCACCTCGCCCACCGCGAGTTCACCGTCGTCAACCCGGTGGAGTTCGAGTAGGGGAACGGCGGGATACTCCATTCCGCGAGTGACTGGGGACTGTTTTATGTTTGAAGGCTTCACGCACACCAACCTCACCGCCAATGGCGTCGGCATCAACCTCCGGCACGGAGGCAGCGGGCCACCGCTCCTGCTCCTGCACGGCTACCCGCAGACGCATGTGATGTGGCACAAGGTCGCCCCGCCGCTCGCCGAGCGGTACACCGTCGTGGTACCCGACATGCGGGGCTACGGCGACAGCGACAAGCCCCTGGCCCCCGACGGCGACCTCAGCGTGTATTGCAAGCGCACCACCGCCAACGACCAGGTCGAGGTCATGCGGCAGCTCGGATTCGAGTCGTTCCACGTGGTGGGACACGATCGGGGCGCACGGGTAGGGCACCGGATGGCGCTCGACCACCCGGCGCGGGTCAGGAGCTTCACGTCCCTCGACGTCGTGCCGTCGCAGGCGGCATTCGAGAACATGGACGCCGACCTGGCCTTCGCGTGGTTCCACTGGCACCTGATGCGGCAGCCGTCACCCCTGCCGGAGACGCTCATCGGCAGCAACGCGAAGTTCTACCTCGACTTCCTCCTGGAGCGCTGGACGGCAGTTGAAGGCTCCATCACCGATGAGGCATACGCCGAGTACCTCCGCTGCTTCGACAACCCCGACACCGTCAGGGCGACCTGCCTCGACTATCGTGGCGTCGCCCTCGACCTGCAGCACGACGAGGTCGATCGCGGGCGAAAGCTGGAGTGCCCGGTCCTCCTGCTGTGGGGCTCGGACATGAGAAAGCGTCCCGGCTGGCAGACGGGCAAGAGCCTAGACATGCTCTCCGTCTGGCGCGAGCGCGCCCACGACGTGCGGGGAAAGCCGCTCGACTGCGGCCACTTCATCCCGGAAGAGCGTCCGGACGAGTTGGTCGCCGAGCTTGTGGAGTTCCTATCGGAATGTGAAGGGTAGAAGTCGGGCCGGCTGGCCGGGTCAGACACGCAAAAAGAAACGGCCCCGTCATATCGGGGCCGTTATGGTTAGGTCAATAATCGCGCCTTTTGGGGACTGATCCGGCAACAGGCGACTTACGTCTTAACCTAGTCCGGCACGATGCCGGAGCCGACGAATAGCTCCTTCGCCTCTTCAATGGTGATGTCCGGCTCGGGGATGATGGCGTCGGACTCCTCCAACTCGTCGAGTTCGAGGGGAGTGCCGTTGTCCTTGACCATCGCGATCATCTTGTCGAGGAGGTTGCGAAACTCCCCCTCGTCGTCATCTGCCAGGACGTCGACGATGGAGTTGTCGATGTCATTCAGGTCGTCCAGCATCGCGGCCGGGAAGCGCCACTGTCCCTCCGTGAGGATTCGGATAATCATGACTGTCCTCCCGATAGCTGTTTCTGCTGGGGCGTGGTCGTGTCGGTAGACGCCTTGAGGGCGGCCAACTCCGACTCGACGCTGGCCGATGCAGAGAGCTTGCTGAGCTCGCGGTCGATGTCGTCCTGCCCGCCGCCGAGCGAGTCGTTCAGCACACCGGCTTCCGCAAGCTCGTCGATCGCGCCGGCCCTGGCCTTCATCGACTCGGTCTTGTGCTCGGCTCGCTCAACGGCAAGCGAGACATCGCCCATCTCCTCGGAGAGACCGGAGAGGGCCGAACCGATGCGGACCTGCGCCTGCGCCGCGCTGTACTGGGCCTTGATGACCTCTTTCCGGTTGCGGAACGCATGAACCTTGGCCTGAATGCGCTGCTCGGCCGCGGTCAGCTTCTCCTGCTCCTGCTCCATGTCTACGATCTGCTGGTCGAGACCGTCAAGTTCCGCGAGGGCGGTCTGCTTGCGTTCCAGGGCGACGCGCGCAAGATCCTCTCTTCCCATGCCCAGCGCCTTGCGCGCCTGGTCGTCCAGCTTGCTGACGTTTTCCCGCACCTTCTTGGCCTGAAGCTCGAGACGACGCTTGGCTGTGACCATCTCCACGACGCCGCGCTTGACGTCACGCAGCATTTCAAGCTGCTTTTCGTAGGCGTAGTCGAGGGTCTCCTTCGGGTCCTCGGCGTTGTCGATCAGGCGGTTCATCTTCGCCTTCACGACGGTCGACATCCTCGATAGCATCCCCATGGTTCTTCCTCCCGCTCTCTCGATTCTGAAGCCGGGGCTTCGAGTCTGGTTCCCATTATACCTTGAAATAGCAGACCCGACATGTACAACAGGCTGCGTTACAAACGAAATCCGCACATGGATCCGTTTCTACCGCAGCCTATCGAGCGCGTAGTTCCCCGTCTTCGATTGGGAATTATATACTTGACTTCGCAACCACGTCAACCGACGTGCCTTCAAGCGGC
>VXLM01000066.1 GCA_009841605.1 Dehalococcoidia bacterium | reverse complement strand
CAATTCACATGCTAAACTTAATGTAGTGTCGGGGCGAAGGAGGGGTGTGAGTTGCTGGAAGACACGGCTTATGTCACTGGAATCATCCGTGACATTCTTCTTATCTTCGTCTTGGTGTTCATTGGCGTTGCTCTCTTTGTGGTCTTCAGAAAGCTGTCCAGCATACTCGATTCGGTGGACGGGACGTTGAAGAGTACGAGAGAAGTGGCGGACGCGATATCGGAGCGGTTCTCGGAGTCGTCATCCTCGGGCGGAGGTGTGGCATCAGGGATTGGGAAGGTTCTATCTTTTCTACTGCGACGATCTCGCGCGGATTCGTGAGTTCAGTCCAATATAAGGAGGTTTCATATCATGGCTGACAACGATAGTGGAATGGCATTTGTTTCAGGGTTCCTGCTGGGCGGACTGGTCGGCGCGGCCATCGGCCTGCTGCTGGCCCCCAAGTCCGGCGCGGAGACGCGGGCAGGAATAGCGGAGCACAGTGACGAGTGGAAGCATCGGGCCGAGGACATCGCCGGCCAGATCTCCCACAACATCTCTCCCGCCATCGAAAACCTGCGTCACCAGGTGGCCCCGGCGGTCGACGCCGTCCGTGGGAAGATGGGCATCGAGGCCCCTGTGCCTCCGGCGCCCCCGGCCGAACCGGAGATGGCGAGCGCAAACGGCTCGAACGGCGCGGAAGTGGCAGCCGACGCCGCAGGCTCCGAAGAGGAAGCCCCCGAGGCGGCTCCCGCCGCCAAGGCGTCCTAGCTTCAAGCAAATAGCCCGAGGATAGAAACGGGTGGCTCCTTGATGGGGCCACCCGTTTTGCTTAATCGGTACCCAATGGGCCTGGCAAAACCGTTCGTGGTGAGCTTGTCGAACCATGAACGACCTTATCACCCTTCGACAGGCTCAGGGCCAACGAAATGTCATTTGGACACCCTCCTAACGGATTCCCAAAGGTGCCGCCTAAGACCCCCGTCACCGCCTCCGCAGTCCAACAACCAGCCCGACGACCCCAAGCACCGCCCCTGATAGGCCGAGCGCCAGCGCCAAGACGAGCAGCACGCCGGGCCCCTCTTCCGCGGCGTCACGCGCCTCCTCAGCCGTGCTGATGGCGCCGCGGACAGCACTTTCCATCTCTCGGGTAGAAGGGAGATCTTCCGGGAACTGGAGTGACGCCAGCGGCTGGATGTCGTCAAAGTCGCCGCCGCCGCCCTCCGAGGCGAACGTCTCGTCGACCTGCATCCCCTCGATAGCCCCGAAGACGCGAAACTCGTACACCCCCGGCGTGGTCGGCAACATGGGTGCCGTGTAGCGACCCGGCTCATCCACGTCGACGCTCAAGTTGACCACCCTGGATGCTCCCGTCGGAACGTAGGTGACCTCCACCTGGAGGGTGTTCTCCAAGCCCTTCACCGCCCCCGGATCGCCGTGGTGATCATCAGTCGCCGTAGACTCACCGTGATGATGATCGGTCGTCGCCGAAGACTCACCGTGGTGATCGTCACCGCTCTCCACCACCTTGATCACCTTGATCTCGACTCCGTTCATCACGCCTTCGTAGGCAGGTTCATTAATCCATCCAATGTCGATGTTGTAGTCGCCCACCTCCCTGCCCTCGTGGGCAAGCACGGTGCCGACTGTAAGGCTCAGCACGGCGGCGACCACCGCCGCAAGCCAATATCTCATGTTGAATGCAAGCTGCATGAAAGTTCCTTTCTCGAACTTACGCCGTGCCGAGCGGCATGCCACGACTCACTGGTGCGCGGGCAGTCCTGTCGGAACGGTCAATGTCTGTGTGTAGGAAAGTAACTATGCGCGTGGAGGTTTTTTCGGAACGACCAGAATAGCGTCTTCGGGAATGAGATCATCGTGGGTGTTACCGTAGATTGCTGAGTTGTCGTCCGGCCCAACGAATGGCCGGGACTGCTGGATAGCGTGCACCGTCGCGTCGGTCATCACCGGGCTGGTGCCGTCATAGGACGCCAAATAAACGATCCCGTCGGTTGGGGTTTCATCCTGATAGTAGTGGTAGTGGTCCTGCATCTCGAAGGGGTGAACGTGGTCGTAATCGGCCTGTCCGAAGTACAGGTGCGTGTGGTTCGGCAGACGCTCGGCGTAGTGGTGGTCGAGCAGCGGTCCGAGCGTGGGCAGGAAGACCGCAGCGGTCGCTGCCGTGGTGAACATCGCGCTCAGCAGCGCACGAAGTACACGTCCTACCGTGAGACGCTCTTCCATGTCTCAATTGTCCCATACATTCACGACGGCCCGCTATACGTCCACGCTCATGAGTTCGCGGCCCCAGACGACCTCGCCGTCGTAGTGTCGGGCAATGTCGCGGATCGCCCGCTCCGTCTCGCCGGGAGCGTCCATCGCGTCCGTCTGGTGCACGATGACGAGTCGCTTCGCTCCGGCGTCCTGGGCCATCTTTGCCGCCGTCTCGCTGCCGCACATGTACTCTTCCTCCGGGGTGCCCTCCGCATCATCCTCGATGTACGTGCAGAGACAGACCATCGTGTCAACGTCTTTGGCGAGCTCGACGACGCTGTCGCAGGGCCTCGTGTCTCCGGTAACCACGACGCTGCCCTCATCGCTGTCAACCCTGTAGGCGAGGGAGTCGAGCCACGGCTGCACGTGCTCGGCGGGCGCGGCGGACACCTCCCAGTCCGGGCCGTCGACGATCTTCCCAGGGCCGATGTCCTTCGCGACCACTACCGGCGCGGGACGTGGCAGTACTCCTCCCCGCGACGTGAAGGCGTTCTGGCTCAGCGGATGATTGATCCTCGCAATCCAGTCGTGAGCGAACGCGCCCTCGTGCTCGTCCATGATGCGGTGGGTGATGCGTTCGGTCAGGTTGGGCCCATACACCTGCAGGTCCCGCTCGCCGCCGGTGAAGAGATTCCAGCGGCTGAGGATGAAGCAGGGATAGTCGACGTCGTGATCGTAGTGGTGGTGCGTGAAGAAGAGATTCTCGATCTCGGTCAACGGTATCTTCATCTTCGCCAGCTTGTGCGTCGAAGCGGGGCCGCAGTCGAACATCAGCCGCTCGCCGCCCACGTTTACGACATAGCACGATCCGAACCGCTCCGATGTTGGGACGGGGGTGCCTGCCCCAATGATGTCGATTTTCATTGTGACCTCCTCGGCCTTCACCCTCACCCCAGCCCTCTCCCAGAACGGGAGAGGGGATGGCCATCACTCTTCATCGCCGGTGGGCACGGGGGTCTGGCCGATGGCGTCGAGGCGGCGCTTGGCCTCGGCGTACACGTCGTCTGGAAGCGGCCCGCGCATGACGGCTTCTACGTTCTCGCGGAGGTGCGCGACACGGGTGGTACCGACGATTATCGTGTGGGCGTGCGGGTGCGAGAGGGTGAAGCGGAGCACGAACGCTGAGCGGCTCTCGCCCGGTTCGCGCAGCTCGTCCAGACCGGCCTTCTCGAACTGCGCCCAAGTGCCGGAGCGGTCTCCCGACGAGGTCTCGCCCTGCGCAACGCCTCCCCTGATGATGATACCCACTCCCGCCTCGGCGGCCTTCGTGATCCAGTCCTCGTGCTCCCGTTCCAGCGCCGAATAGGGTATCTGCATCGTGTCGAACACGCCCCAATCGAGGAAGGTCGGCAGGTACGGCAGGGTCGTCGAGATACCGAGATGGCGCACCTTGCCGGTGTCGCGCATCTCTCTCATGGCGTCGACGAGCCCGCCGCCCTCGACCTCGGCAACGGTCGGGTTGTGCGGCTGGATGATATCCACGCTCTCACGTCCCAGCCGTTCAAGGCTCCCTTCGATGTTGCGCAGGAAGTTGGAGCCCGTCCAGGAGTGGAGAGAGCTGTTACGATCAGGCTGGGTGTCGGTGCAACCGCACTTGGTTGCCAGGTGGAACTCGTCGTAGCGGTCGCTGATGTTCCTGCCGATCCAGTCCTCTGCGAACATGTAGTCGTACGCCGTGTCGATGAAATTGATGCCCTGATCGAGCACCTCGTTGTAAAGTTCCGACGCGGCCTCCTCCGTCCAGTGGTGCCTGTCCGGTCGCCACAGGGCCGTCCCGAAGCCGAGGCGCGTGACCTCGATGCCGGTCCGACCCAGTATCGCTGTGGGCAGTCGTTGGCTCATGTTCGGTGCCTCCTCCACTGGCTGGGTGTCCCTTCGGCAGGGCGGGCGTATGGTATCACGGAGAGGGACGGCAACAATCGGTCCCTCCCCATCACACTCCCGTGCACGTCCGCCCGAATTTAGGGTACCCTTTGAGGTCGAAACTGTAGCGGCCATAGGAGTGTGCCGATGACCGATGCCGGTGAATTCAACCTTGAGAACCTGTTCGCGTCCCGTGTGCCGGAGCCCGCGCCGATGCGCGTCATCAACCGCGCGAAGTACGACTTTGCGATCGCCTACCCTGACCCGGAGACGGTGCCGACCGAGGCTCTCGCGGAATGCGTTCGGGACGCCGTCGCGGAGGAGGGTCGCGAGCTCGCCATCTATCCGCACGACCAGGGGTACCCGCCCCTTCGGGAGTACGTCGCTGGCAAGCTGGCCCGCGACCGAGGCGTCGAGACCGAACCGGACAATATCCTTCTCGCCGACGGCTCAAGCCAGCCGAACCACATCCTCATCGAGGCCCTGATCGACCCGGGCGACGTGGTGTTCACCGAGTGCTATGTGTACAGCGGGACCCTGCGGCAGCTCCAGCGCTTCAGCGCGGACATTCGCGGCATCGAGTGCGACGACGACGGGATGCTGCCGGACGCCCTCGAATCTGCCATCATCCGGGCGAAGAACGAGGGCAGCCGTCCGAAGCTCATCTACACCATCCCGACGTTCCAGAACCCGCAGGGGTGGACGATGACGTTGGAGCGGCGGCAGGCCATGCTCGACGTAGCCCGGAGGCAGGGCGTCGCCATCATCGAGGACGACTGCTACGTCGACCTCCGCATCGAGGGCGAGAACGTGCCGTCCATCGCATCGCTCGACGGGGATGGCGTGGTGAGCTACGTTGGCTCGTTCTCGAAGATAACGGGACCGGGCATGAGGCTCGGCTACGTGGCCGCCTCGGAGGAGATGCTGCTGCGCCTCAGGCCGATCAAGAGCGGGGGAGGCGTGAACCAGTTCGCCTCGTGGGCCATCCACCGGTTCGCCGAGCGGCACCTCGACGACCACATTCGGAAGATCAACGGTGTCCAGCGCACCAAGCGGGACGCCATGCTCTCCGCCCTCGGCGAGAACTTCGGCTCGGAGGCCAAGTGGAGCAGGCCAGACGGGGGGCTCTACGTCTGGCTTGAGTTGCCGGAAGGGGGAGACTTCGTCGACGCGCAGGAGGCGGCGTGGGAGGCAGAGGTCGGCTATCAGCCAGGCCCGATCTTCTCTCCCGACGGGGTATCGGCGAGGAACTACGCCCGCCTGTGCTACGGCTACAACCAACCCGACGAGATCCGGGAGGGCATCGCGCGTCTGGCGGACGTTCTGAGCCGCGAAGGCCAACTCTCCTCCTAGCTAGCATGAAGATCCTCGGCATCGAGACATCCTGCGACGAGACGGCCGCCGCCGTCATCGAGGACGGGCGGACTATCCACTCGAACGTCGTCGCGACCCAGATCGACATGCACGCCCAATACGGCGGCATCGTGCCGGAACTTGCTTCGCGACAGCACATGCTCACGTTCAACGCCGTCATCAGAGAGGCCATGGAGAAGGCTTCGATGGAGCTTCGCGACCTCGACGGGATCGCGGTCACGTATGGCCCCGGCCTCGCGGGCGCGCTCCTCGTCGGGGTGAACGCGGCAAAAGGTCTTGCCCTGGCCGAGGAGACGCCGCTGGTGGGCATCAATCACCTCGAAGGGCACATCTACGCCGCGTGGCTGGAGGACATCCCCGACCCGGCGACCGATCCCGGATTCCCTCTCCTCTGCCTCATCGCGTCGGGTGGGCACACGGACCTCGTGCTCATGCGCGATCATGGGCGATACGAGCTCGTGGGGCAGACACGCGACGACGCGGCGGGAGAGGCGTTCGACAAGGCCGCGCGCGTGCTGGGGCTTGGATTCCCCGGCGGCCCCGAAATCCAGAAGATGTCCGAGCGACCGCATGGGCCTGAGAAACGCTTCCCGCGTCCCAACGTCAAGAACTCCCTCGACTTCAGCTTCAGCGGACTCAAGACTGCCATGCTCCACCGAGCGCAGGAGAAGGGTTGGTACCCGCCCGGCGAGGACGAGATCGACGAGTCTGAGCTGGCCGGAGTGGCGGCGGAGTTCCAGGAGGCCGTCGTGGACAGCATCGTCACGCGCTGCGTTGCCGCCGCCGAAAAGTATCGTGTAGCCGGTATCGTGCTGGGTGGGGGCGTCGCTGCTAACAGCCTTCTGCGTCAGGAGGCCATCGCCCGCTCACCCGTGCCAGTCATCGTCCCACGTCCCGGCCTCTGCACCGACAACGGCGCGATGATCGGCGCGGCAGCCTGGCATCACCTCAAGGACGCCCCACAATACGGCTGGGACCTCGACGTGGTGCCCACGCTGCGGTTGGGGTAGGGGACAGAGACTCCCTTAGGGGAGAAGAGGCTTGTTGGCGTATCTCGGCCGGAGCAGCACCCTCACCCTAGCCCTCTCCCACGACGGGAGAGGGGATTAATGACATCCATGCGCCAATTCCTGGCAAGCGTCGTCCTCTTCCCTTTCAAGCTGCTCGGCAAGCTCCTCAGGTGGCGTTGGAAAGAGACTCGACGGTCGTGGCGCAGCGCATGGCGCGAACCCGCACGATCTCTCAGGGTTTTCTACCTGGGCCTGGGACTCGTCATCGCATATGCCATCGTTCCGGTCGCATTCAGCCAGCTTGGCACGATGGGCGGATCCACGTACCTGTTCGCCGTGCTGATGGCGCTCCTCGACGCAACATTCTTCCGGGCGGTTCGGGTGGGCCGCTTCAAGTACGTGCCGCTCGGTCTAACGGCCCCGTTCCTGATTCTGGTAGGCGTGGCCGCTTCCCTGGCAATCAGGCCGCTGCTGGGCGATGCAAAGAACGCGGCACTGGCCGAGGACTTCGTGGGGGCAGTCATCATCCTAGGGGTGTTCGCTCTACTGACACTCTGGTTCCGGCGATGGCAGAGCGGGAGTCTCTATTGAACTCAACCTGAAGGGACGGGTCTACCCCGGCGCAAAATACGTCGCGTTGGACGACGGATCGTCGTCATCGTCGCCTGAATGGGCTCCTCGTGCCTTGGTCTCGAAAAGCCGGTTGGTGAACGCATAGACAAGCTCAGGAGGCACCGAGCGGTGGACGTTCATCATCATGTGCGAGCCCCCGGCGCTGACGGACAATTGATAGAGGGGGGCGGTATTGATGCGGTCCCAAACGAGGTACACGCCCATGAGAAGCACAAGGCCCGCCACGATCACGTCGAGCACAGGTTGGTCCCACACTGTCCAGACCAGTGAGGCGGCAATGAACGCGATTACCCCCCAAATATACCCGCCAATATTGCCCTTCCGCTCCGTTCCCACGCGTACGGCGAATACATCCTCCAGCCAGACGAACATCGCCTCCCGGGCCCGGCCGTCATCCACCAAGTGGATGAGCCGCCGGTTGGTCAGCACCAACACGTCGGTCGCGGTGTCTCGCCTTCCTTTTGAATCGTCGCGGAGGCTGAGTGTCGTCTCCGGACGCTCGCCTTCAAGAAGGTCCACGTCCGTAAACGATGTCTGGCCCCAGTCGATCTGTTCGCTGAGAACGGCCATGCCTTTCCCGAATTTTCCGTGTAGTTCGCCACTCGATGGTATCACGCGCTTGGGCGATGTCCAAGCTGTGCCGGGCGGTCGGAGACCTCCAATGTCTCTGTGCTCTCTGCGGACTCTGCGGAGAGTCCCGGGTTTTTGGCCAACTATTGCCCACACCCGAACGGCGGCCATATCATACGGCGCACCTCGACGAGGAGACTGTCAGCCCGATGGCACGCAAGAAGATCGCTGCGATCGTCACCACGTACTTCGACGGCTCCCATGCCAACCTGCTGGTATCGCGGTTCGTGACGGGGTTCCCCACACCTTCCGGGCTGATCGAGTCGCAGGTGGATGTCGTCTCGATGTACATGGAGCAGCTCCATCCGCAGGACATCGGGGTCGAGTTCGCCCGCGAGCACGGGATCGAGCTGTTCCCCAGCATTCGGTCGGCGCTGACCCTGCAGCAGCCGATGCGCGGACCGTGGCCGACCGCGCCGGGATGGGAGATCGGCGAGCTTGCGGTGGACGGTGTCCTCATCATCGCCGAGCACGGGGACTACTCCCCCAATGAGCGAGGGAGGCAGCTATACCCGCGCCGGCACTTCTTCGAGCAGGTCTGCGGGATGATCGGTCTGTCCGGGCGGGCGATACCGGTCTTCAGCGACAAACACCTCGCCTACTCGTGGGACGACGCTCGCTGGATGTACGACCGCGCCGTCGAGCTTGGCATTCCCTTCATGGCGGGATCGTCACTGCCTGTCACGGGTCGGACACCTTGGTTCGAGCATGAGATCGGCGTGGAGATCGAAGACGCGCTGGTGCTGGGACACTTCAACCCGTATCCGAACGGCCTCGACTCATACGGATTCCACGGGTTGGAGGCGCTGCAGTGCATGGTCGAGCGGCGGTGCGGCGGCGAGACGGGAATCGCGGCTGTCCGTTGTCTCGAAGGCCCCGCCGTGTGGGAGGCCGCCGAGCAGGGCCTGTGGCCTAGAGACCTCGCCGCCGAGGCGGAGTCGCGCATCACCGAGGTCGAGGCAGGCCGGATGGAGGACAACTGCGTTCGGCCCGCCCTGTTCCAGTTGGAGTACGTCGACGGCTTTCGCGCCACGACCCTCATGCTTGACCGGCACGTGCGGGGCTTCGCATACGCCGCCCGTGTGAACGGCGAGACCGTCAGCACGGGGTTCCACACCGGCGATACGACCATAAAGGAATCATTCGGCGCGCAGGGTCTCGCCGTCCACGAGATGTTCCTGACCGGCAAGCCGCAATATCCCGTCGAGCGCAGCCTTTTGACGACCGGAGCGCACGCCGCCCTCATGGACTCCCGCTACTTCGGCGGCGTTCGCATCGAGACGCCGTGGCTTGATGTTTCGTATAAGCCGCCTGCCGGCCCCTAACGTAACACTACGAGAACAGTGTCATTCCGAGCGTAGCGAGGAATCTAGGATGTCGTGCCAGCGTCAAGACGTGGTTTCAGCAAGGCTCTATAGATTCCTCACTTCGGTTTCGCCACGTTCGGAATGACAGTGGCCTCGGTTATTCAAAGGGCTACCTGGCGTGGTGACGCTTCCTGTGACCCCTGCTTGCAGGCCCCTAATCCCCTTCGCGGCGCATCTCGCCCGTAGTGATCTCGAACGGCAGGTCCCTGTCCTCGTATCGGGCGAGGATGAACAGCAGGTCGGAGAGGCGGTTGACGTAGTGCAGGACGTTCTCGTTCTGGGGCGGTTCCAACTCCGCGAGGGCGACTATCCGGCGCTCGGCGTCCCGCGTGAGCGTTCGAGCCAGGTCGATGGCCCCCGACGCCGCTGACGCTCCGGGAACGATGAATCGCGGCGGGAGGTCGACCTCATCGGTCAGGTCGTCAATCCACCCTTCCAGCCGCTCGACCATGCCCTCGGTGACCGGCGAGAAGTTTTCTATCAGCAGGTCGTAGTGCGCGGGATCGACGGCCACCTCTGTTGCTGCGGTGAACATGTCGTGCTGGCACCGCAGGAGGATGTCCTTGGCCCGCTCGTCCGACGACAGAGCCCGCGCCATCCCCATGGCGGATATGGCCGTGTCGATAGCGCCGTAGGCATCCGTTCGGGGCCCCGCTTTCGAGGCCCGCCCTCCAAACAAGAGGCCCGTCGTCCCGTCGTCGCCGCTTTTCGTGTATAGCTTCATGCGTGCACGTCCTGATGTGGTGGTCGGTAGTGTACACGGGCGGGGGTGCTCACGGCATGGGACCCTGCGTAGGGCAGGGCTGCTCATAAGTCTATATACTGTCCCTCCACCACTCTCGGGGAGGCTTCTCCAGCACCATGATCTACGACGGACACGCGTACATATTTCCCGACATGAAGGGCGACGGCGGGTTCAACGATCGGGATGAGTTCCAGCGGCACCTGCAGCTCGCCATCGCGACGCACTTCATGCCGGTGTGGCGGACGCGCGACCGCGCCGAGGCGGACAACAGCGGCCTGTTGGATCCGACCATGCCTCGCGGGTTCGGCGCGCTGAGGGACGCCGACTTCCGGGCCACGCAGTTCGGCCGGTTCGAGTGGACGGTCGACGGCGAGGACTACTTCAAACAGTACATGCCGCCCTCCGTGGTGGACATGGAGTTCACGGCCGACGACCTGATCGCCGAGATGGACTACGCGGAGGTCGACAGGGCGCTCCTGCACCGCACGCCGTATTTAGGCATTGGCAACGACCTCGTCGCCGACGCCGTACGGGCACATCCCGACCGGATACAGGCGCTCGCCCACGTGCCGGAGTGGAAGATCGCTCCCGAACCCGACTGGGCGATTGCCGAGATCGACCACGCCATCATCGAGCTCGGTCTGCACGGCCTCCAGATGCTGCCCGATCACATGGCCCTCTACGGCCAGTCGACAGCCTGGGACGCCGAGGCACTCACGCCGTTTTGGGACCACTTCGCCACGCTGGGCGTGCCTCTCTTCGTGACGCCGGGCTACACGTCGCTGGCGCGCACCGGCAGTGGGGCAGGCATGGACCTGAGCGAGTTCGAGACCGTAAGCCGGTTCGTGGAGCGGTACCCCGACGTGCAACTGGTGTTGACGCACGGCCTGAGCTGGCGCTCGTTCGCGGACGAGAACGGCATCGACGTGCCGGACGCCGTCTACGACGCCCTGCCCATCGACAACCCGAACTTCCACGTCCAGCTCCTGTTCGCCATCTTCTTCGGCGGGATGTACGACTACCCCATGCCGCAGATCAAGCCCGCGCTGGAGAAGGCCGTCGAGCGACTGGAGGCAGACCGGCTCATGTGGGGGACCGACATCCCCATGGTGATGCGCTTCCAGACATACCGCCAGAGCCTCGACTCGCTCCGGCTCAACCTCGATTTTCTCGACCAGGCGGACATCGACCTGATCTGCGGCGGCAACACGGCGCGGCTGATGGGTGTCGGATAGTACGCAGACGCGGCTACAGCACGGAGCGTAAGGAGGACGCCGTGATCAGGCACATATCGGCGATTGCCGAGGTGGTGGATGATGTCGATGCCGCCGTGGAGTTCTATCGCGACGTGCTGGGCCTGACAGTTGAGCACAAGCCCGGCGGCCACTACGCGACGGTCGAGATATCCGGCGCGCTCCACTTCAGCATCTGGTCACGAAGCGCCGCTGCCGAGGCAACCTTTGGCGACAGGGCTGCCGTCGACCGCATCCCGCTCGGCTTTTCCGTGGAGTTCGAGGTGGACTCGGTAAACGACGCCACAGACGCCATCGGCGAGCGCGGATGGGATGTCGTCCAGTCGCCGAAGACCGAGTCTTGGGGCCAATCGACGAGCCGCTTCATGCTCCCCAGCGGGATGCTCGGCGGCTTCTCGGAAACGCCATGGGCACGCCGCATCAGCCAGGACCTGAAGGCGACATCAGAGTAGCCGTTTCGGGTTGCAGCGATTGCCTTGAGGGATCGAGGACACCGTCCCTTGCACAAATGCACCGGACAGGACGGAGACAGCCTACTCTTGGTGCACGCTCTCTAAACTGCGATCCCTCAGCTTCCGGTCATTTTGGGGCTTGACAAGCGCCACCCGACGTAAGAACATACGTCCTTATAGAAACACAAGTTCTTACCTGAGGAGGGCTGTCATGCTTATACAAAGCGATCCGGATAGATATCAAAAGCTGGAGAAGTTGGCGGGAATGGCTACGGACGACGTCCTGTCGCGTCCAGGGAAAGGGAATGATTACGCCGCCGTGCGCGCGCCCTACTCGCGGGCCGAGAAGAATCCCGCGCCGGGGGTCTACAAGGCTTCGATGCCGAACGGCAAGACGATCAACCTGTTTCGCGTGATGTTCACCGACTTCTGCAAGATGGACTGCCACTTCTGCCCGAACAGCCACTGGG
>VXLM01000011.1 GCA_009841605.1 Dehalococcoidia bacterium | reverse complement strand
CGAACTAGAATGTAGTTCAATTCCCCGTCTATGTCAACCATTCTTTATAATTCCCATACTTTACCTACCCCTGTCAGCCCTTGACGGGAGAGGATGAGCGTGATGAGCAAACCCAGCGCGCTTCAGAACAGAAACGCAGCCAACCGCCCGCCATTCAACCTTACAATAACGCGCGAAATGTCACAGAATGTCCCCAAATGTCACACTCTCAGAAAAAATCCCCTGCTCCCGCTACAGCGGATCAGGACGCCGGAACAGCATCTCGTACCCGATCTCCCGTGCCCGGAAACCGCGCTTGACGTACAGTGACCGCGCCGGCTCGTTCTCCCACCCCGTGTCGATGTAGAGCGCGTGGGCCCCGCTCTCTCTTGCCGACTCCTCCGCGAACGCCATCATCTGCGACCCGATGCCCATCCTGCGGAACTCCGGCGCGACCGCGAGGTCGTACACGTCCGCGTGCGTGAAGCCGTACCCCTCCACGTCGGTGAACCTGACATGGACGAACCCCGCCGGTTCGCCGTCCACCTCCCACAGCTCGGCCACGGTGCGAGGGTCCTTCAGCGACTTCTTCACGTTGCCGAGAAACTCCTTCGGCTGTGGCGTCGTCAGCCAGTGGTCCCGGTACCGCTCGAACGACGTGGACGAAGTCACCCACGGGCTGGAGCTGAAGTAGTTCGCATGGGTGTGCAACTCGTACAGCGTCTCGGCGTCACGCTCAACGTCGACGCGTCGGTGCGTTATCATAGTCCCATAATACACCCGCGCCCTTTGAGGCGGGGATAGGCAGAGCATGGCTATAAGAACGATCAAGTACGATGTTGCCGTCATCGGCGGAGGCATCATCGGCCTCGCGACGGCGATGACGCTCGCGCGGAGGCACCCCGACCGCAGGTTCGTCGTGCTGGAAAAAGAGAGCGAGATCGCCCAGCACCAGACCGGCCATAACAGCGGCGTCATCCACGCGGGCATCTACTACGCTCCCGGCTCGCAGAAGGCCGGCTTCTGCTACACCGGCAACCTCGAACTCCGCAGGTACTGTGACGAGCGCGGCATCGACTTCGAGATGTGCGGCAAGGTCATCGTTGCCACGGACGAGTCGGAGGTCGCGCGTCTGCACGAACTCTTCGCGCGCGGCAAGGCCAACGGCGTGAAGGGGCTGGAACTCATCGGCCGCGAGCGCCTGCGGGAGATCGAACCCCACGCCGCGGGCGTCAAGGCCATCTGGTCGCCGGAGACCGGCATCGTCGACTACCGCCGCGTCAGCCAGGCCTACGCGACCGACTTCGGCGAGTTGGGCGGCGAGCTCCGCCTGAATACCCGCGTCGAGCACGTCGCTAGGCGCGGCAACACCATCCACATCGACACCGACAGCGACAGCATCGCGGCGCTAGGCGTCATCAACTGCGCCGGTCTCCAGGCCGACATGATCGCCCGCGACATGGGTGAGCGCGTCGGCCTGCGCATCGTCCCCTTCCGAGGAGAGTATTTTTCCCTGAGACCCGAGAAGGAGCGCCTCGTCAACGGCCTGATCTACCCCGTGCCCGACCCCAAGCTGCCCTTCCTCGGCGTCCACTTCACCAAGCGGATCGACGGCAGCGTCGAGGCCGGCCCAAACGCCGTCCTGTCCCTGAAGCGCGAGGGGTACGAGAAGACCTCGTTCGACGTGGCGGAAGCCCTCGACATCGCCACGCATCCCGGCTTCTGGCGCATGTCGATGACCCACTGGATGACCGGCATGAAGGAGCAGTACCGCTCGATGTTCAAGTCCTCGTTCGTCGAATCGCTGCAAAAGCTCATACCGGAGGTCCAGCCGGAGGACGTATGGCGGCCCAGCGCAGGCGTCCGCGCCCAGGCCATCGACGACAACGGCGGCCTCCTTCAGGACTTCAAGATCGTTCAGGGCGACAGGGCCGTCCACGTCCTCAACGCCCCGTCCCCCGCCGCCACCTCCAGCCTCCCCATCAGCCGCCACATCGCGGACATCGCGACGGAGGCGTTTGGGTTGTAGGGCCCGGGTAATTCACCGCAGAGAGCGCGGAGAGCGCAGAGGGAGGTTTTGGATTCCTGCCTGCGCTGGAATGACGGAGGTGGGGGCATTGGGGGGAGCGTAACCGTAGACTCAAACGGCGCGTGTTGGTATATTTGAAAGGCAAGCGGGAGTAACTCAGTCTGGTAGAGTTCCTGCCTTCCAAGCAGGCTGTCGCGGGTTCGAGTCCCGTCTCCCGCTCCACGAAACTCCTTCACCCCGCACCCGCCAACTTCAATCGCTAGCACGATGGTCGAGTACTACGCGGGCAATCTATGCAGTGGCGCTTTGTGAGTGAGGGGCCGTTAACCTTGCAATCATGGACTGTCGTGCCAGATTTGCAAGGTTAAATTGTTGCGGCAAGTTGCGCACGAACGAGAGTAGGGGGGCATAAGGCTGCAAAGCAGCCGGGGCTTCGCCTCTCTGGACGATGTGACAGTCAACCCGTCTAGGGTACGGGGACTACCCCTTCTTGGCGCCCGACTCCATGTCGGACTCCGGCTTAGCGACAGCCTCGTCCTTGCCGCTCTGGGAGGTTCGGAACTCCCGGATGGCCTTACCCATGGCGCCGCCGATCTCCGGCAGCCTCCCGACGCCGAAGATTATCAGCACGATGACCAGTACGATGATGAGTTCGGTCGGTCCAATAAAGGAAGGCATATTGCCACCTCCAAATACGCGGCCTACAGGCACCATAGTATACCCAGCGCGTGGGAAGGTCAATCAAAACGTTGGGGGTAGAGGCGCTTCGCGAAGCGCCCCTGCGGGACGTTGGCCGGGGTTCTTGTTAGAACATCGTCAGGTACCGGTCGACCTCCCACTCGGTGACCTGCTTGTGGTACTCGCCGTATTCGGCCTCTTTGAGCTTGATGAACTCGTCGGCGATGACGCCGAGGGCGCCCTGTATGACCGGGTCCTTCTTCAACTCTTGGAGAGCCTCGGAGAGCGACTGGGGCAGCAGCCGGATGCCTCGTCTCTGGATCTCCTCAAGGCCCAGTTCGTACATGTTGTTGCCGAGGTTCGCCTTGCCGGGATCGAGCCGATTTCGCACGCCGTCCAGGCCCGCCGTCAGGTAGGCGGCGAAGGCGAGGTAGGGGTTGTTCGCCGCGGAGACGGTGCGGTCCTCAAGGTGGCCCGGCCCTGCCGTGCGGATCATCTGGGTCCGGTTATTGTCGCCGTAGGTGATGAACGCCGGCGTCCACGTGAAGCCCGACCGCGCGCTCGTGAGACCCGCTCCGACCTGGAGCCGCTTGTAGCAGTTCACCGTCGGCGAGGTCACGGCGCAGAGCGCGGGAGCGTGTGCGAGGATGCCCCCAATGAAGTGATAGGCAAACTCAGAGAGTCCCAGACCCTGATCGTCTCCCTCGTCGAGGAAGAGGTCCTCGCCGGTATTCGCGTCCGCGACGTGGTAGTGGACGTGGCCCCCGCTGCCCGTGCGGTCGGAGAACGGCTTGGCCATGTGCGTCGCGATGGCCCCGTACTTCTTGGCGAACTGGCTGGTCATCATCTTGAAGAAGGTGTAGCGGTCGGCCGTCGTTAGCGCGTCGCTATAGACGAAATTCAGTTCGTACTGCCCGTTCGCGTCCTCGTGGTCGGACTGGTACGGGTCCCAGCCGAGCATCGCCATGCCGTCCATGAGATCGCGGAGGTAGCCCTGCACGTTGGCTATTCCCTTGAAGTCGTAGCACGGCTTATCGAGCGTGTCGATGTTGTCGGGATCGAATATCTGGATCTTGCCGTCGGAGTCGCGCGTTACGAGGAAGTGCTCCGGCTCGATGCCGGTGTTGAAGACGTAGCCCTCCGCGCGGGCGTCGTCGAGGACGCGCTTGAGGTTGACGCGCGGGTCGTAGGGGTGCGGCTCGTCGTCGACGTAGAGATCGGAGGCGAACCGCGCGACGCCCTCCGTCCACGGGCAGACGCTGTAGGAATCGAGGTCGATGCGCCCCAGCATGTCGTGGGAGTGCGGCCCCTGGCCCATCCCCCATACCGCCGCCCCGGCGAAGCCCGCGCCCTCATCGATGATGTCGTCGAAGTGCGCCACCGGCACCATCTTCACCTTCGGCGAGCCGTTGATATCCACGAACTGCGCGAGGATGTACTCGACGCCGTCCTCGCTCATCTGTTGTCGAACCTGCTCTCTGTCGGCCATGACGCCGCGCTCCTTTTTGTAGGTATATGGTGTCCGGGCGCATTTGACCTAAGGTGCCCGAACGAGCCTAACTATAGTCATGTGAGTGACGCATCGCAAGCGGAATCTCTCCATCCGTCATTCCCGCGTAGGGAGACCTTTGCGTAACTTCCAGATGTTGCATTAGCGCCGCGAACTTCACCCCCATCCTAACCTTCCCCCGTCGAGGGGGAAGGGATTTCCAGATTCCTATCAGGGGTTATGCAAAAGCCTCCCTAGGCGGGAGTCCAGCACCTCTACGGTTGCCCGATGCCCTAGCCGATGGTACCGTTGTGTCCGCACAGCAACCTTAGGAGAGACGAAATGACCGAAGAAGAGAACATAGAGCGAGCGGGTGATGAGGACTACGGTCAGTACATCGTTCACTACGAGGACATTCCGATGGAGGAGCTTGCTCCTGACGCGTGGAGCCACCTCGTAGCCGGAAAGGAAGCCGTGGTGAGCTTCCTCACGATTCCCGCTGGGACATACTTCCCCGTTCACCAGCACGTGGCGGAGCAGATCATGGTCGTCGTCGAGGGCTATATCGACCAGGTCATCGACGGGAAGATGTACCGCGTGAACGCCGGCGACGTCATCGTCATGCCGTCAAACATCCCGCACGGCGGCTACGTTCGGGACCAGGACTGCAAGGTCATCGACATATTCGCGCCGTTGCGTGAGGACCTCGCCGAACGTGCGGCCGGCGCAAAGGCCAGGATGGCGGAACAGGACTCGGCGGACACGAATATCCGTCCGGTGGGCGCACACTAGCCGAAGATTTCGTCGACCTGGACTTGCAGGCCCTCGACGCCTGTCGATTCAATCGTCGAGCCTCGGGGCATCTCGCGCTCGCTCGCGTATCCCGACGGCCCCGGCTGCGTGAATACCCTGACGACCTTAGCCTCCAAGTCTACGATCCACAGTTCTGGAATCATGGACTTGGCGTAGAGCGGAGCTTTCTCGTGCAGGTCGTAGGCTAATGAGGAGTCGGCGACCTCTATGGCGAGGAGCGTGTCTCCCGGCCCGGGCAGAGCGGTTTCGTAGTACTTGCCGCGCTCCTTGATGACAGAAAAATCCGGCTGAGGTTCGTTGTGCAGGTCGAGACGCACGGGGTTTTGCACTTGAAGGACCGCTGAGCTTTCCAGCAGTTTCACGAGCGTGGCGTTTAGTCGGTTCACAATCGTTACGTGCAGTGGGCCAATCGCCGCCATTTTCCGTATCTCCCCGTCGATGAGTTCCACTCGGTCTTCTGCGGTGAAGATTCCCGCCTCGCCCATCTTGGCGAACTCGTCAACGGTGAAGCTGTATCTGCGGACCTCTGTTACCGTGTCTGTTACCATGGGCCTTCTCCTCGTGGCAACCGTATCTACCGGGGCCTCCACTTCTACATCCTAGCACAGGTTCTCCGCGAAGCGCCTAAACCTCGACGCCCAGCGCCTCGGCGACGGTGTTGATGTCCTTGTCGCCGCGTCCGCTGAGGCCGACGAGGATGGTGGCGTCGCTGGGAAGCGTGGGCGCGAGCTTGGCGACGTGCGCTATCGCGTGGGAGGGTTCGAGCGCGGGGATGATGCCCTCCGTGCGGCAGAGTAGCTGGAAGCCTTCCATCGCCTCAGCGTCGGTCACGCTGGCGTACTGCGCCCGCTCGATGTCCTTCAGGTAGCTGTGCTCCGGACCTACGCCGGGATAGTCGAGGCCCGCCGAGATGCTGTGCGTCTCGATGACCTGCCCGTGATCGTCCTGCAGCAGGTACGACTTGCTGCCATGGAGCACTCCGACTTCACCTGCCACTAGGGTTGAAGCGTGGCGTCCGGTCTCTACGCCGTCGCCGCCCGCCTCCACGCCAATAAGCTGCACCGACTCGTCGCCAACGAAGTCGTAAAACAGGCCGATGGCGTTGCTGCCCCCGCCGACGCATGCGACGGCGTAGTCGGGGAGCCTTCCGGCCTGGTCGATCATCTGCTGTCGCGCCTCCCGCCCGATGGCCGCCTGGAAGTCGCGGACCATCTCAGGATACGGGTGCGGCCCGACGACGCTGCCGATGAGGTAGTGCGTCGTCTCCACGTTGGTGACCCAGTCGCGGATGCACTCGTTGATGGCGTCCTTGAGCGTCTTGCTGCCGGAGGTTACCGAGCGCACCTCCGCGCCGAGGAGTCTCATGCGGAAGACGTTGGGCGACTGGCGGTGGATGTCCTCCTCGCCCATGTAGACGATGCACTCCTGGTTGAACATTGCGCAGACCGTGGCCGTCGCAACGCCGTGCTGTCCCGCGCCGGTCTCCGCGATGATGCGCTTCTTGCCCATGCGGGCCGTCAGCAGTCCTTGTCCAAGCGCGTTGTTGATCTTGTGCGCGCCGGTGTGGGCCAGGTCCTCGCGCTTGAAGTAGATCTGTGCCCCGCCCAGCTCTTTGGAGAGATTCTGGGCATGGTAAAGCGGTGTTGGCCTCCCGGCGTAGAGTTGCGACAGATTCTGTAGCTCATCTTGGAACGACGGGTCTTGCTTCGCCGCATCGTACGCCTGCTCAAGCTCGGCCAGGGCCTGCATCAAGGTTTCGGGCACGAACTTGCCGCCGTACGGGCCGAATCGGCCGTCTATATCGGGCAGGCTCTCTTGGATGGAGGTAGTCATGAGTCCCCTCTCGAACGGTCGGACGTGCTACGAATTATACAGACACCCGACGTAGGGCGCATGGTTCGCCTTGACTCGGTTTTCGCCCATACCTAGAATGAAAGCCATCGACACGCGAGGAGCTCGCCGACAATGCCGCTGTACGAGTACACGTGCGGGACGTGCCTGAACAAGTTCGAGAAGCTGCGGTCGTTCAGTCAGATGGACGATCCCACGCCCTGCCCGGACTGCGGATCGGAGTCAAGGCGGCAACTCTCGGTCTTCATGTCGTTCTCGACCGACGCGAGCGGTCAGACCACTCCGGTGGCAGGCGGCGGGTGCTGCGGTGGTGGCGTGGCTGGTTGCGCGTGTTCAATGAGCGTGTAGGACTACGTAGCCTCAGCGGCCCGTCGGATACTGGGGCGTCCCTCGACTTCTCTCCCGTTCCTTGCCCTCACAACTCGCTTTAGTAGGTAGGGCCTGCCCATTCGCTGAGCTGCACCGCAATGACTGCGGCTATGGCAACGAGGAAGATCAAAACGGCACATATCAATGCGGCAGCAATAACTACGGTGACAAACGTTCTGCTGAACGACACGAGCCGGCCTAACACAGGGATACGCTCGAGCGTGTCATACGTCCTTTCGATGGGCACGAGGACGAAGTCCATGAACCGGAGTTTAATCCGTATTGGGCTCTGACCAGTGTAGTCCTTCTCTTTCTTAGCGGACTTTTCTAGCGGCTTGTACTGAAACATCTGGCACCTCGCATGAATCTGTCAGGCTTTACACACCGGTTCGGGCATCCATGCTTGCCCGCGACTCAATATCCGTTGACGGCTATACTCTACCGTCCTATCTCGCGTGAGACAATACCGAATCCCCTTGAATTCCCGACCTTCCCAAGAAGTATTCGGTTATAGCTACCCCTCGCTATTCGAACTCGTCGATGTTCTGGAACTCGTAGGGCGGCTTGTTCCCGAAGAAGTCGGTGAACTGATACAGGATGCCGCCCGCCACGAGTCCGACCACCAGCATGGCCACGAGAATCACGCCCTCGATCTCCAGGACGCGCCACGACCACCGCACGAACCGTCGCGGCCACGTCTTGGGCCGGGGCCTGCCGGGCCTCGGCAGTCGGGGCATTCTGAGTATCTTCACCGCCATGCTGGAAAGCTCCGATGGTCGCGCTTCGCCCTATTTGACTACGAAACGCCCCCATTCGTCAATCGCTGGCTTATGCCGTCGATCGACACTGGATCAGTCCTCCTCTGACAGCGCCTCTCCGAACGCATTGACCAGACCGTCGATGTCCTCGTTCGTCATCGGCGATGAGAGCATCATCGCCATGGGCGGCACGCCGAGCGAGTAGCCCTTGAGGTGGACGGCGAGGCTGATGCGCTCGAACAGCGCGGTGTCGTGGTTTCTGAAGCTCCGATAGTCACGCGCGGGCTTGTCGGTGAGGTAGACGTTCACGACCGAGCCCACCGCGAGGACTTGGTTGGGTAAACCCGCGTCGTCGAAAACGGGGCCGAGCTTCATGGCGAGGCGACCGCCGAGGGAGTCGAGGTGGTCGTAGACCTCATCGGTCAGGGCGCGCATGGTGGCGAGTCCGGCCGCGAGGGTGAAGTTGTTGCCGGAGAACGTCCCGCTCGGCGCGAGCACGGGGGCTCCCTCGGAGTTGTCCATAAGGTCCATCAGTTCGTTGCCGCCGCCGAAAGCGCCTACCGGCATCCCGCCTCCGACGATCTTGCCGAAGATGGTGAGATCGGGCTCGACTCCTGCCAGCCCTTGATAGCCCGCACGTCCGACGCGGTAGCTGACCACCTCGTCCATCACCATGTACATGCCAAGCTCGGCGGTGATGTCGCGAACGAAGTGGGTGAACTCGTCGGGGACGTCCAACATGCCCGGCTTGCCGTCGTAGAAGACGCCCGCCACCTCGTCCTTGTGTTCCCGCAGGATGAGCTCGACCGACTCGGGGTCGTTGTAGGGCAGCATGACGACGAGGTCTTCGGAGGTGGGAGCGACGCCGGGATTGGCGGGCACGGTCGCGGGGGAGTCCGCCGGCCCCGCATCGTCCATCGGCGGGCTTATGCTGTGTTCAAGGCCATCGTGGCTACCGTGATAGGCCCCCTCGAACTTGGCGATTTTCGGCCTGCCCGTCTTGGCGCGGATCAGCCGGGCGGCGTGCAGCGACGACTCGGTGCCGGAGTTGGTGAACCGCACCTTGTCGATTGAGGGGAAGCGACAAACGAGTTCTTCCGAAATCTCTGCCTCGAGATCGGTCGGGTTGCCGAGTCCGAGTCCGCGCTCGATCTCTCCCTGCACCGCCGCCGTCACGTCGGGATGCGTGTGGCCGAGGATCATCGCCGAGTGGTGCGAGCCGAAGTCGATGACGACGTTGCCGTCGATGTCAGTGAGGCGGCACCCATCGGAGTGATCGACGTAGAACGGGAAGGGCGAGCGCGTATACGCCCCCTTGATGACGCCAGCGGGCATCGTGGCCCTGCTGCGCCCCCATTGGGCAAGGGACTTCGGGTTCCTGGCAGTGTACTCTTCGTGCAGCGATTCAAGCGATCTGACCATCTTTTCTCCTCAGTGTTTTTGGGTGTTTTCGGGCAGGGACGTGTCGAAGGGCGAGCGCTAGGAACCGTACCCGTCCAGCCCCAGCAGCTTGATGGCGTTCAGCCCCAGTATCTTGCACTTGGCCTCGTCCGATATATCAGCCGTGGCTATTCTTCCCACTTGGTATCGAGCGTCGAGGATAGGCATGTCGGACCCGTAGAGCACCCGGTCCTCTCCCGCGCCCTCCACCAGGAACTCGATAGTCCCGTGCTCCGACTGGGACGTGCATGTCTCGAGGTAGACATTCGGCGCGCTCTGGGCCGCCTCGACAGCCTCGATCTGTCCCTCCATGGTGTTCCCGGAGTGGGCGAGCACCCACGTGATGTTTCGATACCTCTCGGCGAGTCGGGCAAACCGGTAGGGCCGCGTCTTGTGCTCGTACTGCGAGTGGCTCATGATGACGATCCCACGCTCGTCGCACCACTCGTAGATAAAGTCGAAATCGGGGTCATCCAATGGCTTCTCGTAGTAGACCGGATAGACCTTCAGGAACCGGAATCCAAGCTCGCCGAAGCAGCGTTCGAGCTCCGGGATCGCCTCGGTAGGATATCGTGGCGTTACGAATCCCACGCCGATGAACCTGTCGGGGTAGGCTCGAACGTAGCCGGCGGTCACGTCGTTCCCCCGTCGGGCGTCGCCGTAGAAGATGCAGTTGACGGCCAATTTATCGACGCCCGCGGCGTCCATCACCTGGACGAAGTGATCGGGCGTTCCCCCGAGAACGCCCTGTGAGGACCACTTCCCCGAGTGGGCGTGGAAGTCTATGACAGGCGTTTCGGTCATTGGTCGAGTCCCAGGATGCGTATCGCGTTGAGGCCGAGTATCTTGCGCTTCGCCTCGTCCGAGAGGTCGGCGGTGGTGATCTTGGCGATCTGGTGACGCGGTTCGAGTAGGGGCATGTCGGAGCCGTACAGGACGCGGTCTTCTCCGGCGCCTTCCACGAGGAATTCCATCGCGCCGTGCTCGCTGTAGGAGCTGCACGTCTCGAGGTAGATGTTGGGACACTCCTGCGCCGCCGCGACGGCCTCCTGCTGCCCCTGCATATTGTTGCCTGAGTGGGCGAGCACCCACGTGATGTTCGGGAACCGCTTTGCCAGGGGCACGAACAAGGGCGGCATGGTGAGGGTGTCACCCTCTGAAACGTGAGAGGAATGGCTCATGATGACGATGCCCCGGTCGTCGCCCCACTCGTATATGGGCATATAGGACGGGTCGTCGATCGGCGCGCCGAGATAGTCGGGGTAGAGCTTGAGGAACTTCGCGCCGATCTCGTCGAACGAACGCTCAAGCTCCGAGATGGCCTCTTTGAGGTATCGCGGGGTGACGTACGCGACAGGGACGAAGCGGTCGGAGTTGGCCTGGACGTACCGCGCTACGGTGTCGTTGCTCCGCCGCACCTCGCCGTAGAAGATGCAGTTGACGCACGCCTTGTCGATGCCCGCAGCATCCATGAGCCGCAGGAACCGCTCCGGCGTGGCGTCCATGTGGTTGAGGCCCCACCGGCCTACGTGGGTGTGGAAGTCGATGACGGGAGTATTCAATGTGGCATTTCTCGCTTGTTCCGAATCGTGCGGGATATCCTACTACAATCGGGGGTTGTGCATCTTCCCATAAAGGAATGTCTCATGAGGGTTGCCACCCTCACCACCCGGAATGAAAATGGGTGCGGACCGGAGGCGGGCAACCACAAGGGTTGCCCCTACGAGGGGTTAGCCGGGGCCTTATAGTCAAGACGAAATGGTATTCGCTGCCCTCTGGCAACCTTTCGCACGGCCAATTCCGCGTGATGTAATACCATAAGGTGACCTCAGTTGTGGCGAGCTAGGAGAGTTGAATGCCCCTGGGCATCGAGGCGAACAGAGGCGACATTATGCTCATGGTCGGGACGCGGAAGGGCGCGTTCCTGCTCACCTCCGACCAAGCGCGCCGGAACTGGGCGGTGTCCGGTCCGCTCCACGCGGGGAGCGACATCTATCACATGGCTTACGACGACCGCGAGAAGGGGACTGTCTTCGTTGCGATAAACGACCCCATCTGGGGGCCGGAAATCCAGCGGAGCGAGGACCTCGGCGCGACATGGCTGAAGGCGGCGCAGAATCCGAGATTCGCCGAGGTGCGAAGCGATTCCGTCAATCGGATATGGCACATCGAGCCCGGCAGGCCCGGCGAACCGGAGGTCGTCTATGCCGGGGTAGACCCGGCGGCGCTGTTCAAAAGCGAGGACAGCGGCGACACGTGGAGCGAAGTCGAGTCGTTGACCGCCCACCCGACGCGCGACCTGTGGGAGGGCGGATTCGGCGGTCTTTGCCTGCACAGCATGGCGCTCGATCCGACCGATATCGACCGCATGTGGGTGGCTATCTCCGCTGTAGGTGTATTCGGCACCGAGGACGGCGGAACGAGTTGGTCGACCATGAACGCGGGAGTGCGCGCCGACTTTTTGTCTGAACCTTTCCCTGAGTTTGGGCAGTGTCCGCATAAGCTGCTCTCGCACCCATCCATGCCGGAGCGCCTGTACCAGCAGAACCACTGCGGCTTCTTTCGCAGCGAAAACGGAGGTCAGGAGTGGCGCGATCTCAGTGAGGGACTGCCCTCTCGGTGGGCTCTTCCTTTGGGAATTATATACTTGACTTCGCAAAAGTGCTGTGATACAATCTCTATATAA
>VXLM01000087.1 GCA_009841605.1 Dehalococcoidia bacterium | reverse complement strand
TCCCAACCCGTCGTAGGGGCAACCCTTGGCTCCCGTCTCATAACTCGACGGCATACATCCCTGTAGAAAAAGACGCCACGATTACCGCTGTTGTAGATATCATTCGTCACGAAACATAGCCGTCATTCCCGCGTAGAGCCTGCCCCGTACCACGATACGGGGGAGACCTTTGCATAACGCCTGATGGGAACCTGGAAATCCCTTCCCCCTTGATGGGGGAAGGTTAGGCTGGGGGTGAAATTCGCGGCGCTAAGGCACTTCTGGAGGTTACGCAAAGGACTCCGAAAGCAGGAATCCACAACGCCCTGACAAGAGAGGTGACCTACTATTGAGACAGGTTCCTTGTGGTTGCCCTCTCTACCGGCCCGCGGCGCCAACCTGACAGCCGCGACGACGGTCCTGCCACCCCAAAACATCCGAATCCCTCTGTGTTCTCAGCGGTTACCGGAAAACCCCATCCGACCGGCCCTATCAGCACGCCCACAAACAATGCGCCCGCGCCCCACTACGGCAATGTCCCTCAAAATCCATGCCCCCATCCTTATCCCAACGTCGCCGCCTCCCTTCTCTCTTCTTTCTTCTTCCCACTTTCTTCTTCCTCCCCTCCCTCCTTGCGACCCGCCACGACCGAAACGTAGAATGTGCCCCTACTAACGCAACGCTCTTGGTGAACATCCTTGCTCTTCATCTCGCTTGAAGGCGGAGAGGGTGCCGGAAAGACCACCCAGGCCGCCAGACTCGTGGAACGGATCGAGTCCACGGGACTCCGTTGCCTCCGCGTGCGCGAGCCCGGCTCCACCGACCTCGGAGCCGAGCTCAGGAAACTCATAAAGCGGTCGCGCACGTCCGACGAAGCCATGTCCCGCGCCGCCGAGCTATTCCTCTTCGCCGCCGCCCGCTCCGAGCTCGTCACGAAAGTCATCGGCCCCCAGCGAGACGATCCCGACCTCGTCGTCGTCGCCGACCGCTACGCCGACTCCACCGTCGCTTACCAAGGCTACGGCAGGGGAATCGACATCGAGACCATCAAATCCATCAACGCCCTGGCAACCAATGCCCTGATGCCCGACCTGACGTTCCTACTCGATTGCCCTCCGGGAATCGGCATTTCGCGTGTTCGGGGACTGCAGCTTCAAATGCCCTTGGATGCCATGAAGGACGCTGACACTCTCAACCGAGACGCAGAAGGAATGAAGTTCGAAGAGGAATCGGAGGAATTCCACCAGCGAATCCGACAGGGGTTCCACGACCTCGCCACCCAGGAACCCAACCGTTGGCGCGTCATCGACGCCACCCGGTCGATAGACGCCATAAGCGACGACATCTGGAACGCCGTGCGTGACAGGCTCCCCGTTCCCGCCAACGCTTAGAAACTATCTCATAATACGCTTGGAGGATTTTTCTTTTCACACGGGATCAGAAAACAACACGTTCGCCCTGAGCTTGTCGAAGGGCAATTCTCCACCAACGCACACAGATTTGAGATACTTTCTTAATTGACGGAGCAGACAATGACCCCCGAACAGATCGACGAGTTCCTCCGCGAGCCGCACCTCTGCGATCTAGCAACGGTACGTCCCGACGGCTCCCCTCACGTGGCGCCCGTATGGCACCACTACGACGGCGAGCGCCTCATCATCCTCGCCGAGGACACCGCCGTAAAGGTTCGCAACATCCGCCATGAGCCTCGCGTCGCCGCCAGTATCGCCACCCACACCAGCCCCTACAAGGCGGCCATCGTCAATGGCGTTGCCGATCTCTCCTACTCGAACATCTATGAGTACGTCCTGGCAATGGCGACCAACTACCTGGGCGAGGAGGAAGGCAAGACCTACACCGAGAATGTCGTCCCCGAAACAAACTTCGTCGTCATCACCATCACGCCCACCAAGATCATCGGTTGGAACTACGACGAATAGGACTCTTCCCGTCATTCCCGCGAAGAGCCCGCCCCGTACCACGATACGGGGGAGTCCTTTGCATAACCTCCGATCGGAGCCCCGAAATCCCTTCCCCCTCGATGGGGGAAGGTTAGGATGGGGGTGAAATTCGCGGCCCTAAGGTAATATCTGGAGGTTACGCAAAGGTCTTCGAAGACGAGAATCTATTCCCTTTGGATATCCCTTCCGTCCCCCTGTACCATTAATGCACCCCTCCGCGGAGTCCCATCACTTGCCGTCGACAATGTACGTTCGTCCATTCTCATGGGACGACCTTCCCCGCTGGACGGTTCTTTACAACACGGCCTTCGGCCTAGCCACCACCGAGGGCGAGTTCGACGAGCCGGAGATGCGTCTCCACCTCTCAATACCGGGCCTTGCCCCGGAACGGGATTGCTTCATAGCCCGGGAATCCGGCGCAGACGCAGGCCTCGCGGTCCTCTGGCCGGAACTCCCCATCCGCCGAGCCGTCCTCCAGATGGGCGTTTCGGGCGGGCGTTCTCCACAAGCTGTGGAACAGGCCCTCCTTGATGCAGCCATAGAGAGAGCGAGCCGCCTGCCGGTCGATCTGCTTCACACGCAGATACCATCGGAAGACGACGCCGGACGACGCCTACTCTGCGATGCCGGCTTCCTTCCTGTCCGCCAATACGCCACCTTGCGATGGAGCGGAGACGCCCTTCCCAAAGAGGACCTTCCCCACGACTTCGCCCTAAGGTCATTCAGAATCGGACACGACACTAAAGCCCTCACGGATATCCAGAACGCTGCGTTCACTGACTCGTGGGGCTTCTCACCCAACACCGTCGAGCAGATCGAGGCCAGAGTAGCCTCGAAGTCAACAACCCCCGAAGGCATCCTCTTCGTCACACATGGCGACGACGTTGCCGCCTACAACTGGACGGTCCGTCCTGCGGGCCCCGGCGGCAAGCTGGGTCGCATAGCCATGACCGGCGTCCATCCGAACTACCGAGGAATGGGCCTCAGCCGTCCCACCGTCCTCGCCGGTATGAGATGGCTGGCCTCACAGGGCGTCGAGGTCATCGAGTTGGAGATGGACTCGTCAAACCTGTCGGCAGCGAAGGTCTACCAGTCGTTGGGATTCGAGAAGGTCTCTGATACCGTGTGGTATGAGTTGAGACTAGGCGACTAGCCCGCCGCTATCGACGCCGAACGCGGCCCCAGGGTAACCGAGTCGTACACGTCGAGCGTCCGCCGGCCCACCATGTCCCACCCCAGCTTCTCGGCGTGCGACCTCGCGGCCCGTCCCATGCTCTCACGTAGCATGGGATTGTGAAGCAGCACGTCGAGTCTCTGCGCGAACGGCTCAGGACACCTTCTATCGACCAGGTAGCCCGTAACCCCCGACTTGACGAAACTGCGAGGCCCGCTGACACGAGACGCTATGACGGGTACTCCGCACGCCATCGCTTCGAGCGCGACCAACCCGAAACTCTCATAGTACGAAGGCATGACGAAGACGTCCGCTGCGTTGTAGTACATGCTCAATCGCTCTTGGGAGACAGCTTGGGTGAATAGGACATCGTCACCCAGACCAAGCGATCGCGATAGCTCCCGCAGCCTCTCCAATTCCGGGCTGGCGTCTTCATCTCCGCCGACGATGACGACCATGTTGTCGGAACGATCATCGAGTGAAGCCATCGCTTGGAGCAGAATATCGAATCCTTTGAGCGGCTCCACTCGCCCCACCGACAGCACGATATTTCGATCAGGCAAGCCCAGTGAGCGTCGGGCCTCCGCCTTATCCGTCGGTCGAAATAGCTCCAGGTCTACGCCCGCCGGCAAAACGCTGATCTTCGCCGGTTCCGAATTGTAAAGGCGAGAGATATCCGACCGTTCCTGCTCGGTCGAAACGACAATCGCGTTTGCGGCAGCCATGACCTCGCGCTCCGACTCTACCCGGCCCTCCGGCTCCTGTTCCCCGATACGAGCCAAGAGTTTAGTCAGAGCGGTCGTGTGGAACATGGTCACGTGCGGAACTCCCCACCTCTTCGAAAGCTCGCTCCCCGCCTTCCCGGAGAGCCAGTAGTGAGAGTGGACCAGTTCGTACATGAGCCGATGCTCCCGACGGAACCCGTCAACGGCCTCGACGAACGTGGGCACGTGACCCGACATGGCGTCCTTGGACTCGTCGATGGGCCCGGCCTCGACGTGCACCACGCGGACGAACGGCGTTATCTCGGCGACATGCTGACCATGCGCGCGGTCGCTGCGAGTATAGATGTCCACCCTGCAGCCGGACTTGGCGAGCTCCCGCGCAACGTGGGTGACGTACACGTTCATCCCCCCCACGTCCCGGGTGCCGAGACGCCCCGCCGGGCAGCTGTGCATCGTAATCATGGCGATGTTGCGCATCGGTATACCGCCCCGCCTACCGACGAATCCGAATTGTGTAGATCAACCGGTCTTCCGCTCCAAGGTCGTACTTGTACCGCTCGGTGCCGCGAAGGAAGTCGAATGTCCGTTTGCCCGATTCTACGGCGTCTTTTATCGTCCATGCCTTGTTGACGAAGCCGACGCTCAATTGAGAATACGCCGGATCGTACCCGCTGTTATAGAGCAAATAGGAGTCTTCATAGTCGAAATTTATGCACGCTGCCACCCTGACCCCATCGAACTCCAGGATTGACAGCTTGAGATGCCCATGGGTGGCAGCAGTCTCCATCAGCTCGATGAAGAAACGCTCGCGATCCTTGGTCATGAACTCGGCCTTCTCCGGACTGCTCATACGGTGAAGCCGGAAGAAATCGGGAAGGTGTCCGGGCAGCATCTCAGACGTAGAGTCGTACTGTATTACTTCTCCCGAATTTCCAAGCTTGCGTACCTTTCTGCGCAGCTCGTGGCGGTACTTCTTGCCTAGCCCGCTCACATAGTCGTCCCAAGTATCGGGAAGGCTCTTGAAAGGCGCCTTGTCTTCCTCCTCGACCGTAATGTGCCAACCCTTATCTTTGGCGATCTCCGTGGCGAACCGAATCGTTGGCGAGTCTTCAGGGACGGATTCCAGGCTCCAGGCGTCCCACTCCCACGAGTCGATCTCGTCGAACACGGCGGGATAGAATTCATCCTCTCCACCCTTGCGTACGAGGAAGTCCCGGTAGTCGAACAGGTCGGTGTCGCCAAGAAAGGTGACCAGACCGTCGGCCACGTTCATGGGAGCAATGCCGACAAGCGCTCCGTCACCGTTCGTTGCTGCTATTGTGCGGGTCGTCGACCTGTCGCCGAAGTGGTCTAGCCAGGTGGTCTGCCACCACGGCGTTAGGAAGACCGTGTTCGTCCAACACGAAGGCAGCAGGTCTCCCCACCCATCCGCGATTTGCTCGACCTCGGTGACGACGACAGTGACGGGCATGTTATTCGCCCCTCGTCATTGACCGGAACTCCTGGCGGAGGTCGGGGTTCGTCTCGAACTCTCCCCTGTAGGCCGAGGTCATCATACGCGTGCCGGGTTTCTTAGCCCCGCGAAGCGACATACACAGGTGCTCGGCCCCCAGGATCACTCCAACGCCCTTCGGACGGATGCTGTCAGCGAGGGCGTCCGCAAGCTGCGCGGTGAGTCTCTCCTGCATCTGCGGTCGTCGTGCCAGGATGTCGAGCGCTCGCGCAACCTTGCTCGCTCCGGCGACCCGCCCGTCCGGCAAGTATCCGACCGATGCCGTGCCGATGAACGGCAGCAGATGATGCTCGCACATCGAGAAAAACGGTAGGTTTCCAAACGCGACGAGACCGGCGTCCGTCCCGTCAAAGGTCGTTCTCAAGACTTCGACAGGATCGCGTGTCAGACCGGAAAAAAGCTCCCCGTACAACTCTGCTACGCGACGGGGAGTCTCAGCCAACCCCTCGCGTTGGATGTCTTCGCCAAGGGCGTCCAGGATGGATGCCACCGCCTGGCGGATCTGTTCTTGGTCGATCAAGAGGGGCGTTCGATAAGTAAGCGACAAAGGCTACGATGCCCATGTAGCATACCACTTTTTCGAACCCGCTGTGGGGAGGCTTTGTAACCCTTTGCAACTGGCTGACCATCAAGGCGTCTCCCACCACGTTAGTCCATGTGGCTGTGACGGCGAGGGGCACGGTGCTGGCATAGCTGAGGCCGGGACGCAGCAGCACTACTTTGACAGCGGGGAGAACCTTTACGGTGGGGGTTTTTGAGGTATTGCTTAGTTGGATAACGGGTACATGCACACGGCGGCAGTCGCCAGTAGAAGGCCGGCGACTATGACACATGCGAGTATTGCGAGTAGGATGGAACGGATCTTGCTTATGGCCTTTGATTCGATGCGGTGTTGGAGTGATTCTTGCTTTTCTAGGCGTTCCATGTTGAGGCGGTAGGCTTCGGATTGCCTCTCGTGTTGATCGGGCATGTATCCCTCTGCCATTGTTACCTCCTTTTCGAGGGCTGTCCGTTATCCTATCTTACGTGTGAGAATATTCCACGTCATGATTTTGGGTGTGTTATACTTGCACGGGTGCGTCGCAAAGGCGCCGAGAGCAGGGAGAGTACATGGTCGAACAGTTGGAACAGGTACAGGTAGTGGATCAGGAGGCAAGGCCTCCGGTCACGATGAAATCATTGCTGGAGGCGGGTGTCCATTTCGGGCATCAGAAGCGGCGCTGGAACCCGAAGATGCGCCAGTACATATTCGCCCACCGCAACGGTATCCATATTATTGATCTTCAACAGACCCTTCACTTCCTCGAACGGGCAGCCGCCTTTGTCGAGGACATTGCCGCCCAGGGCAAGAAGATCATCTTCGTTGGAACGAAGAAGCAGGCTCAGGACACCATCAAGGGTGAGGCGGAGCGGTGCGGGGCCTTCTACATCAACACACGCTGGCTGGGGGGGACCCTGACGAACTTCACCACCATCCAGAAGCGGATCGACTACCTCGTGGAGCTCGAGCAGCGGAAGGCAAAGGGCGAGTTGTTCTCCCTGCCGAAGAAGGAGCAGCTCAAGCTCAACGACCAGATCGAGCGGCTGAACCGCTACCTCGGCGGAATCAAGGAAATGACCGAGATTCCGGGGGCGCTCTTCGTGGTGGATGTGGGCAAAGAATCGATCTCCGTCGCCGAGGCCAAGAGGGTAGGGGTACCCGTGGTTGCGCTCGTGGACACCGACTGCGACCCGGTTGAGATCGACTATCCCATACCCGGCAATGATGACGCGATCCGCTCAATTCGGCTTGTCACATCGCACATCGCCGACGCCTATATCGAGGGCACGAACCGAAGGCTTAACGATGACGGTCAGTTCGATGCCGGCGAAGCTCTCGAGCCGATAACCATAGGACCGGAGGCGGCGCTTGAGGGCGTACAGGACGCCGAGCAGGTTATGTCGGAGCCGCCGGAAGGCTGATGACTGAAGGGCGACTACACGACATCATTCCCCATTGGATGATGAAATAGCTTTAGAAAGCTGGCCCTTCGAGGCCAGCTTTTTGCGCGACACCCTAGATAAAGAGGCCGAACTAGAAACCGAGGAGGCGACGTGGCGATCACAACGGCAGACATCAAGGCCCTGCGCGATTTGACCGGTGCAGGGATCATGGACAGCAAGCGGGCGCTCGAAGAGTCCGACGGAGACATGGACAGGGCGCAGGAAGTCCTGCGCGAGAAGGGCATCGCGTCCGCGGCAAAGAAGTCCGACCGTCAGACGGACCAGGGCTTGATCGAGTCCTACATCCACAGCGGCGGACGGATCGGCGCGATGGTCGAGGCCAACTGCGAGACCGACTTCGTCGCCAGGACGGAAGACTTCAAGGCGCTTGCCCATGACATCGCTATGCAGGTCGCCGCGATGAATCCCAGGTATGTCGACGAGTCGGCGATCCCTGAGGGTGAAGAGGTGGATCCTTCGGAGGCCTGTCTCCTCCAGCAGCCGTTCATCAAGGACCCCTCGATGACCATCGACGAGTTGATTCGGGAAACGGTAGGTAAGGTCGGCGAGAATATCCGTATTCGCAGATTCTCACGCTACTCACTGGGAGAGTAAGCTTGGTCTTGGACAGCCCACGGTACAATCGAGTCCTTCTGAAGCTCAGCGGCGAGTCGTTCAAGGGCGATCAGGGCTATGGCATAGATTCCGATGCCGTCTCCTACATAGCGAGCGAGATTAAGTCCATCCACGATCTGGGTGTCGAAATCGGCGTGGTGGTCGGTGGAGGGAATATCTGGCGCGGGGCGGAGGCCGAAAGGCAGGGCATGGATCGCCCGATGGCCGACAACGCCGGAATGCTGGCCACGCTGATTAACGCGCTCGCCCTGCAGGACGCGCTCGAACGCGTCTATGAGATCGACACGCGCACCCAGTCGGCCATCAACGTTCAGGAGGTCGCTGAGCCGTTCATTCGCCGTCGAGCAATCCGTCACCTCGAAAAGGAGCGCGTCGTCATCTTCGCCGCCGGTACCGGCAATCCGTACATGACCACCGACTCCGCCGCAGCCCTTCGCGCAGTCGAGATCAACGCTTCGATCCTGCTCATGGCGAAGCATGAAGTCGACGGCGTCTATTCCGCCGACCCACGAGTGCATCCCGACGCCAAGAAGTTCGACTCCCTGACCTATCAGGACGCGCTCGAACGACGATTGCAGGTCATGGACTCTACCGCTCTCACCTTGTGCATGGAAAACGATGTTCCCATCCTCGTATTCGACATCTTCGACGAGGGCAGCCTGCGCCGCATCGTGCGGCACGAAACAGTCGGCTCCCTCGTTCGCTCATCCGCCTGAGCGCGGTTGCTGACGGCGTCCGTACCCTTTGCTACAATATCCCCCTAGTCGTCACCGACCACCCGCCGTGCGGGATGGAGACAGGAGGTCGTACGCCATGCCCGATGTCGAGGAAGTCCTGCTGGAAATCGACGAGAGGATGGACCGGTCGGTGGAGGCGCTGGTGCGGGACCTGAATACGATCCGCACGGGCCGCGCGAGTCCTTCCCTCGTGGATACCCTTATGGTCGACTACTACGGCGCACCTACGCCTTTGAACCAGATTTCATCCATTTCGGTCCCCGAGGCGCGGCTGCTCATGATTCAACCCTGGGACAAGCAGTCCATAACCAACATCGAAAAGAGCATCCTCACCTCTGACCTCGGCCTCATGCCCAATAGCGATGGCACCGTCATTCGCCTGAGCATCCCTCCTCTCACCGAGGAGAGGCGCCGGGACTTGGTGCGACTGGTCGGCAGGCGAGTGGAGGAAGGCAACGTCGCCGTCCGCAACATCCGTCGAGACGGGATGGAGACCCTGCGTTCCATGGAAAAGGGCAAGGAAATCTCGCGGGACGAGATGCACCGTTCACAGGACGACCTGCAGCAGATCACTGACAGCCACATCGAGAAGATGCAGGCGCTGGCAAAGCAGAAGGAAGCCGAGGTAATGGAGGTCTAGTGAGCTTGGCTTCCAACGCTGAGCGCATGGGAGAGGGCCACGAAGGTCCCTCCGTGTCTGCAGTGCCCACCCACGTCGCGATCATCATGGACGGCAACGGACGATGGGCGGCGGAGCGAGGACTCTCCCGGACGGACGGACACCGCGCCGGCACCGAGAACATCCGACGGATTCTGCAGTCGTTCGCCGCTCACGGTGTCCGATACCTGACGCTCTTCGCGTTTTCGACCGAGAACTGGGAGCGCCCGACCCAGGAGGTTAACGCGCTCATCGAGATCCTCCAGGAAATGATCCGCGCGGAGACTCATCAACTTCATCAGGAAGGCGTGCGGCTTCTGCACATCGGTCGTCTCGACCGTCTGCCGGGCGGTGTTCAGGAAGGGATCACCGACGCAATTGAGTTGACCAGGGACAATACCGGAATCACGGTCGCTCTGGCATACGACTACGGCGGCAGGTCTGAAATGACCGAAGCGATCAAGTCCATCATCGCCGACGGTATTCAAGCCTCGCAGATCGACGAGCGCCTCGTCGGAAGCTATCTCTACACCGCCGAAATGCCGGACCCCGATCTCATCATCAGGACCGCCGGCGAGATGCGAATCAGCAACTTCCTGCTGTGGCAGGCCGCCTACGCGGAGTACTACTCAACCGGCGTCTACTGGCCAGACTTTGACGAGACGGAGGTCGACAAGGCCATTGCTGCTTACGGCCGTCGCCGCCGGAAGTACGGGCGCGTGGATGGAAGAGTTTCGGGTCGCGCGGACTCATAGTTAGGTAAGTCCAAACGCAATTACGGGGCGACCGCCTCGAAGCTTACAAGCTCGTACTGGGGGTAGTCCTTAGCGAGGGTATCACTCAGGCACTCGATGGACTGCACCATTCCGCTTTGACGTACAGTGGCCAAGTAGGACGATACGACTCCGTCCGGGCCGAGCGACCTGATGGCTACCCTCTCCTCCATACCGTCGTCCGACGTTTCGGTGACTTCGGACTCAACTCGACGGTCGATCCAGTCCCAGCCTTCGCGCATGAAGGCCTCTCGTTCGGCCATCTGCGCTGCGAAACTCACGATTGCGGGCCATCCCCGGTAGGAGTCGTACAGTTCCCTAAGGTCGCCGGAATGGCCTGCCAGCTGTGTAGCGCGAGAGGGCGTTAGCCGCGACCAGTACCTGCCGCTCGGCATGTCGATGACGTTCGGCGCGAGGCGGTGTCCCCCCGTATGAGACAGCCTCCAGACGCGCGTGTGGGAGTTCGAGAATCGGGAATGAAGCTCCATGTACGTGGGCTGCCCGATGGAAGCGCAGCAGATGTCGCGAGAGCCGTGTGTGCATACCATCAGATCGCGCATCCCGTTATTGTGCTGCTCCCATTCGCTGAGTTCTTCGCCACCGCCATTGCCGAGCACTGCCGACACCGTGCTGAGAAGGCCTTCGGACGGTACGAGGTACTCCTTCCTCGCCATGTCGCGGATGGGACCGTCGTGCCGGGAGAAAAGCATGACTCTTGAGTGCCCCTCAACCGAGTACGTGTCGTCGGGCTGAATTACCTGTAGACGGACGTCGGGACGCTGCTCCAAGAGATCGGCAACACCGGCCGGAAACGCCGGGGTGTCTATGACCTCGTGCTCCCACGGAGTTGGGACTTCGATGACGAGGCAGTGGTCCCACGTGGGGGCCGAGCCGCACGGGTCCTCGCCTTTCGCCTCGGAGAATACGGCGCACATTCGACCGCGTACACCGGTAGCCTCTTGGGTCGTCACGAAGCCTCACCTCCACTGGGCTGCAGTACGGGCGCAGTGTAGCAAATGCTAACGTATTTCGTCACCCACAGGGCAGCGTTGCACCACCCGGTTCCCGCGACTAGAATTGTTCCTCGTGCAATCGAACGAAAGCCGGAGGAGCTAGATGGTAGAGCGATTGAGGGTGACCGAAGAAGAGTCCATGCGCGTCGCCGAGAGTGATCTGCGCGAAGTCGTGAGGGCGATCTTTCTCAAGTGCGGGGTGTCGGACGAGGATGCCGAGCGGGCGACCGACGTTTTGGTGACTTCGGACTTGCGAGGAGTGGAGAGCCACGGGGTGTCCAACTCGCTCAGAGGCTATGTGCAGGGGTTCAAGGAAGATGAGATTAACCCCGCGCCTCAATGGAAGGTCTTGCGAGAGTCGCCCTCCACGGCGAACATCGACTCCGACCGGGGACTCGGCATCGTCGTCGGCCCGAAGGCGATGGAGATCGCCATCGAGAAGGCCCGCAAAGTCGGCGTTGGAGTCGTTACCATCCGCAACAGCCGACATCTCGGCATGATCTCGTACCATGCGATGATGGCCTTGGAGCACGATATGATCGGCATGACGATGTCGTCGTGTCCTGCCAACGTCAATCCGACGTTCGGAGCGGAGGCACGGTTCGGCACCAACCCAATGGCCTTAGCGGCGCCCGGCGACAGGGAAGCTCCATTCGTGTTTGACGCCGCGATGAGCATCGTTCCCGCCAACAAGCTCATTCTTGCGCGCAGGCTGGGAGTGAAGCTGCTCCCCGGCTGGACTGCAGACGAGAACGGGACTCCGGTCATGGATGAGGTGGACGCCCCGCCGCTTGGGCCGGACGGGATACCCGTGGCGAACCTGCTTCCGCTGGGCAGCACCATCGACCTTGGCTCACACAAGGGGTATGGCCTGATGGCGATTGTGGACATTCTCGGTGGAATCCTCAGCGGGGGAGGCTACGGCCTCATTCCGGGACGGCCCAACTTCAACCACTACGTCGCGGCATACGATAT
>VXLM01000098.1 GCA_009841605.1 Dehalococcoidia bacterium | reverse complement strand
CCCTGGCTGCTGTTCCAGATCGTCAGCCTCCCGTCCTCTCCCCAGAGCGCCGTGCACGTCTGCGGCTCGATGTACCCCTGGTGCACCATCTTCGTGCGGAACTCGCGCTCCACGACAACGTCCGCCTGGGCAAACGCCGCGTCGGCGTCGCCCAGCGCCTGCTGAGCGTGGCCCGCCACGTTGCTGCCCGCCTCGGCCTCGAAACCCAGTCCGTCCGGCGCCGTGATGTTCTCGTGCAGCACAGGCGCTCCGGGCTTCATGGCGTCCTCGACGTTTGTCACGGCAGGCAACACCTCGTACTTCACCTCGATCAGATCGAGTGCCTCCTCCGCCGCGTGCGGATTGGACGCCGCCACCGCCGCGACCGGATGTCCCTTGTGGAGCGCCTTGTCGTCTGCCAGCACCGCCGTCGATAGGTACCGCAGGCTCATCACCAAGTCCTCGCCCACGTCCATGAGACGGTCGTCCGTCCACGGTAAATCGGCGTGCGTCACGACGGCCAAGACACCCGGATGGGCCGCCGCCCGCTCGGTGTCTATAGAATTGATTCGCGCGTGCGCGTGCGGACTCCGCAAAATCTTCCCATGCAGCAGCCCCGGCAGTTGGATGTCTGCCCCGTACACCGCCCGGCCCGTCACTTTGTCGGTCCCGTCGTGCCTGACTGGCCGCGTCCCGACTACCTTGAACTTGCTCTCGACCTTGCCTTCGGTCACGGTCGCCATGGCATTCACCTCACTGAGTCCGGGCCCCTGAACGCCCTGAATTTACGCGCCCGTCATTCTAGCACAGCGACTATCGCCGCTCAGGGACGTTGCCAACCCGTAACTGTTCAGACTACGTGGGAGCACACCATACCCACAGTCACCGTCATACCCAAAGGGGTAGAAATACATCTTATCGACTCTGAACTGTTCCTATGGGTAACGGCGCGTTGTTGCGGTCTTGTCGTTGTGCTATGATTGCCGAGAATGTTCCAGCGGACTGAGGCCCCGTCGTTGACCGTTGCTAACGAAGACCTGCGCGAACTCGTTCGGCAGGCCATCACCAACCAAAAGCGGCCCACCGTCACCGTACTTTCATCCTTGCTTGCCGCCCAGGACGCGCTGGGCTACATCCCTGACGAGGCCATCGACGAGGTGGCCGCCTACACCGAGGCGAGCATCAACGAGGTGTGGGGCGTAGCGTCCTTTTACAAGAACTTCCGCTTCACTCCGGCGGGCAAGCACACGGTCGAGATATGCTGGGGGCCGAGTTGCCACCTGGTTGGCGCGACGGACATCATAGAGCGGACGTTGGAGCACGTCGGCCTGAAGGAAGAGGGCGAGACCGACGACGGTCGGCTGACGGTACGATACAACACTTGCCTTGGGGCATGCGCGCAGGCGCCGGTCATCAGCATCGACCACCACCTGCGAGGTCGCATGACGCCGGAGCAGACAGTCGCGCTGATCGAGAACATCCCGGACAACGGTTCCCACTAGCCGGCACGAGAACAAAGTGAGCGCATACGAAGACCTGAAGACGAGAGCCGACGCGCGGTGGCAGGAGCTCACTGCGGGCGAGAAGTCGTGGATTCGGATAGGCACCGAGTTGAACGGCCAGGCCGCCGGCGCGCTTGAGGTGCTTGGGGCCCTGCGATCCGAGCTCGATAAGCGCGGCATCGAGGCGGACGTCGGCGAGGTCGGCACGCTCGGCCTATCCTACGCCGAGCCGCTCGTGGATGTGCTCAAGCCGGGCAATTCGCGACTGCTCTTCAGCCGAGTCACCCCCGAAGATGTACCGACCATCATCGACGAGTATATCCTCGGTGACCGCGTGCCCGAACGCCTCGCATTCGCCTATCTGGGCGACGATCCCATCGACGGCGTGCCCGACCTGAACTCCATGCCGCAGTATTCGCTGCAGCGGCGCATCGCCATGCGAAACGCGGGGCACATCGCCCCCGCCGACATCCTGCAGTACATCGCCAACGACGGGTATGCCGCCCTCAATAAGGCCCTGTTCGAGATGGAGCCGGCCGGCGTTATCGACGAGATGAAGACGTCCAATCTCCGGGGGCGCGGCGGCGCGGGCTTCCCCGCGGGCCTGAAGTGGAGCTTCATGGTCAACTCGCCCGGCCCCGTCAAGTACATCGCCTGCAACTGCGAGGAGGGCGACCCTGGCGCTTTCAACGACAAGGCGATACTCGAAAGCGACCCGCACACCCTGCTCGAAGGGATGATACTCGCGGGGTACGCGACGGGAGCTACGAACGGCTACGTCTTCGTCCGGCACGGCCACGACGGCCCCATCGACCGCGCGGAGCAGGCCATCAAGGACGCATATGCCGAGAACATCCTCGGGGAGAACATCCTCGGAAGCGATTTCAGCTTCGACATCGAGGTTGCCCTGACCGGCGACTCCTACGTCGCAGGCGAGGAGACGGGCATGATGGAGGCCATCGAAGGCAAGCGCTCCATGCCGCGCTTCAAGCCTCCGTTCCCCGCTGCCGCAGGGCTGTGGATGAAGCCAACGACGATCAACAACGTCAAGACATTCTCATATGCTCCGCAGATCGTATTGAACGGCGGCGAGTGGTTCTCCAACATCGGCGTGAACAACAGCACCGGCACAGCAATCGCCTGCCTCACGGGCAATGTCACCTACCCCGGCATCTACGAGGTCGAGATGGGCATGACGATGGGGCAGGTCATCGAGGAGATCGGCGGCGGCGTACCCAACGGCAAGCAGATGAAGCTCCTGCAGACGGGAGGGCCGCTGGGCGGCGTCATTGGACTCGAAAGCCTTGACCTCCACATCGACTTCGACGAGATGCAGCAGGCGGGCGCGATGTTCGGCTCGGGCGGCATCATCGTAGGAGACGAGGACGCGTCGGTCGTGGACCTGATCCGGGTGCTCGTCACGTTCTGCCAGTACGAATCGTGCGGCAAGTGTTTCCCCTGTAGGCTCGGAATGACGCAACTACTCGATCAGATCGAGCGGATTGCTCGCTTCGAGGGGATGCCCGGAGACATGGAGGCTTGCGAGCGTGTGGGAACGACCATGAAGATCGGCTCTCTGTGCGCGCATGGCCAGCTAGGGTTCAATCCGATAAGCTCGGCCCTTCAGCATTTCCGCGAGGAGTTCGAGACCCACATCACAGAACGGCGCGATCCCACCGGCAGGACCTCCACGAAGTTCTACTACCCGAAGTCGACCCGGCCCTACGCGGAGGATTTTTCTCAAGCCCAGCCGCTCAAGGTGAACATATAGAAGCGACTGGCGCGGCGACGGACACGGCCTTCGCCGCCACGTACCGCTGACTCAGTTCGGAGTTGCCGAATGGCAGACGACATCACAATCACGATCGACGGGAAGGAAGTAACGGTCAAGCCGGGGACTAACGTCCTGCAGGCGGCCATGGACGCCGGATTCTACGTGCCCTACCTGTGCTACTACCCGGGTATGAAGTCATTCGGCGCGTGCCGGATGTGCGTCGTCGAGATCGACGGGCCGCGCGGGACTGCCACTCTTGCCTCATGCACCGTGCCTGTCGGGCCGGACATGGTCGTCCGCACGAAGACCGACTCCGTGACCGACCTCCGCCGCGGAATCATGGACCTGCTGATATCGGAGCACCCGCACGGATGCCTGAACTGCCATCGCATCGAGCTCTGCGGCCCCGAGGACATATGCCTGCGTCACGTGGGCGTCAACGACCGCTGCGTCACCTGTCCCAAGAACGAGCGCTGTGAGCTCAAGGACACGGTGCGCTGGCTCGAAATGGAGCTCGACACCGAGCTTACCTACAATAACCGGCACCTCCCGCAGGCCGTGGCCGACCCGTTCTGGGACATGGACATGAACCTGTGCATCGTCTGCGGACGATGCGTGCGCATCTGCAGCGAAATCCGCGGCGACGACGCTCTGGCGTTCACCGAACGCGGCGGCAAGGGCCTCATCGGGACGTCGCAGGGAACATCGCTCCTCGAATCGGGCTGCGAATTCTGCGGCGCGTGCATTGACGTGTGTCCCACAGGCGCGCTCGTCGAGCGAGTCCACAAGTGGGACAAGGCCGTGAAGAAGGTCACGAGCGTATGCACCAACTGCCCCGTCGGATGCAGCGTGACGATGGAGGTCGACAAGCGCAATCGCCTGATCCGCACCATTGGCGACCGTCATGGCGAGGCAAACGAGGGCCAGTTGTGCTTCAAGGGCAAGTTCGGGCTTGAGTACGTCAATAGCAAGAAGCGTCTCAAGAATGCCCTCGTCCGTGTCGGCGGCGAGCTACGTGAGACGACGACCTTGGAAGCGATCGACCATGTCGGGGAAAAGTTCGGCGAATTCAAGGGCGACTCCTTTGCCATAGTCGGCTCTGATCGGAACACCAACGAGGACCTTTACATAGCCCAGAAGTTTGCCCGAGTCGTCATGGGAACAAACAACGTGGACGTAGCCTCCAACGTTCGGCCTGAACTGTTCCAACCTCTGGAGACGATGCTCGGTTACAGAGCCGCCACGAACTCGATCAGCGATCTGGAAGGATCGAAGTGCTACCTCGTCGTCTCCAGCAACGTCACCGAGGAGCAGAACGTAGCCGCAGTCCCCATCAAGAAGGCTATCAAAGAGGGAGCGAAGCTGATTGTCATCGACCAGCGCGAGACGGAGCTCACGCGGTTCGCCGACGTGTGGCTGCGTCCACGCCCCGGCAGCGAGACGGCTCTCATCGGCGGGATGCTTCGCGTCATCGTCGACGAGTCCCTCGACGATCACAAGTTCCTGGCCGAGAAATGTGAAGGCGTACAGGACTTCAAGAGTAGTCTTTGGAGCTTCGACCTAATTCAGGTCGAAAAGTCGACGGGGATCCCAAGAGAAGATGTTCAGACCGCCGCCCGTCTTCTCGCTTCCAATGCCCCGGCGTCAGTCCTGTACGGCCTCGAAACGGTTGAGTCGAAGCTTCGGGAGGACTGCGTAACCGCCTTGGTCAACCTCTGCCTGGTTTCAGGCAACATGTCGCGGCCGTCGGCTGGACTCTACCCACTCTACCAAGGAGCGAATGAGCAAGGCGCACGCGACGTGGGAGCGGTCCCCGAATTCTTGCCCGGCTATGTGCCGGTCAACGACGACGATGCGCGAACCGAGATGGACGATGTTTGGGAGGCGTCCCTCCCAACCGGTGGCGGCGTGTCCATCCGAGAGTTGACCCGGGCGATCGAGTCTGGCCGCATACGAGCGCTGATGCTGCTCGGCAACAGCCCGAACTATACCAACGGCGAACTTGGCGAATTCATCGAGGCACTCGGCAAGCTCGAATTCCTCGTTGTTCTCGACTCCTTCGCGAGCGAGATCACTGAGTCGGCACACGTCGTCATTCCATCGGCAACGCTCGCGGAGACCCAGGGCACTGTAACGAATATGGAGCGCCGGGTCCAAGTCATCTCGCCTGCCCTTGAAGTCAAGGGCGAAGAGGATGCCGATTGGCAGTCCATCAGCCGCATCGCGCGGGAGATGGGTGCAGTCGGGTTTGATCATCCCAACGCCGAAGCCGTGTTCGACGAGATTAACAACATTGTCGAAATCTATGGCGGGATAACCTACGAGCGCCTGGCATCGGGCGGGTTGCAGTGGCCGTGCTTGGCCGCAGACATGTCCGACACCCAGGTCCTCTACGACTACGATGAACACCGCCCAAGGCTCATGCCAATGTCCATGCCGGAGCCCATCGAAGCCCCCGCACCGGGCGACGAGTATCCGTTGGTTTTGGCAAGAGGCCGTGTTCTCCACGACGCCGACGAAGAAATGACAGTGGAAAAGGTGGGCAAGCGCAACGTCATCAGGCGAGGCGAGGTCATCGAGTTGCACAGGCAGGATGGTGAAATGCTGGGAGTCCGTGAGGGTGATTGGATCGAGGTTGTCTCGGCGAGTGAAACCCTGCGTGGGGTCGCCAGGTTCACCTCGCCTCTCAGGGGACTGGTATCCACCACGCTCCTGTTCGGCAACAGGATGACTGAGATCGACGCGTCGAACAGCCCCGACCCAATGCTAAACTTCGGGACGCTCCCTCTTACTCGTGTGCGCGTCCAACGGGCCGAAGAGATCGCTGCGGCAGCCGACTGATCCGCACTACCCGCGATGACACTTGCCCACAGTTCCAGAACGGGAATGTCGAGGACGCCCGGTCTTGCAGCATTGATGGCTTCGCGCTACAGGAAATCAACGACGAGTCGACTGACCCGATGACCCCATATCACACACCCTCCGGTCACGAGCCTCCACCTCTTCCACATGGCGGTTTGGGCCACATTGCCGATTCAACTTTCTCGGTTTTCGGCGCACACTATCTTCCCTTCATTCTGATAGCTCTCCTGCCTCAGATTCCCCTCTTGGTCGGCGGAATCATTTCGCTGACGGGAATAGGGCCCATATTCACGTTCGACTTCCCTGTCGAGCCAAGCGAAGAGCCTGTGGAGCCCTTGCAGATTAGCCTCTGGGAAGTACTGGGGGTCATTCTGTCTTTCGTCATCAGCATCCTTGCGGGAGGCGCCACCATCTACGCGGTCGCCAGACACTATCTGGGCAGTCCTGTCCTCGTACAACGCAGCTATGAGTACGCATGGGCGCGTTTCCCCAAGCTGCTGGGCTCTTTCTTACTCGTCCTACTCATCCTGATCGTACCGGGCGTGCTTTCGGTATTCATCATCGGCATTCCTCTACTGGTATTCGCGGTCGTCGCCCTGCTCTTCGTCACACACGCCGTAGCAATAGAGCAGCAGGATCCCACAGATGCCCTGAAACGCAGTTGGAACGTTGTACAGGGAAACTGGTGGAGGACATTCGGCCTATTGGCGGGTATTACGTTGGCTATTATCGGCGCGACACTGATCATATTCTTGCCGGCAGGGAGATTTCTGCCGCCGGCTCTGGTTGTGCTACTGTCCACGGCATTCTCCACCGTCGTGACTCCGATAGCCACCATCGCGATAACAGTCCTATACTTCGATATCAGAGTGCGAAAGGAACAGTACACCCACAACGATCTCGCACGGGAATTGGGAGCCTGAAACCCCTTGACCATCACTCCGGCAGGAAAGCGCAGGCCTAGACCGAAGATCGTCGAAACGCGCGTCACGCGACGCGAGGACATAACTCACGACCTCCTGCTGATGTGGATCGAGAAGCCGGAAGGGTTCACGTTCAAAGCGGGTCAGTACTGCACGATCGGCAGCGACGGAATCGAGCGGGCCTACTCGATCGTCTCTGCGCCACACGAGGACGAGTTGGAACTCTTCGTCGAGCTTGTACCGCCACCCGAAGGGAATCTCACGCCGTTGATATGGGACCTGCACCCCGGCGACACCGTGACAATCCGGCCGAGGGCCAAGGGCATATTCGTCTTCAAGCCCGCCATGACCAACCAGTTCATGGTCGCGACAGTCACAGGCGTTGTGCCCTTCATAAGCATCCTTCGCGACTATCTGCACAACGACCGTTCCGGGCACCACTTCTACGTGCTGCAGGGAGCGAGCTACGTGGACGAGTTCACGTATGACGTGGAACTGCAACATCTCGCCGATCAGAACCCGGATATCATCACGTTCGTTCCCACCATCAGCAGGCCCACCGAGGAGCGCAACGCCTCCTGGACTGGCGTGACCGGCCGCGTCAACGCCATCACAGAAGAGCACGTCGACCAATTCGGCCTCACGCCTGACGACACGACCATTTATGCCTGCGGGCACCCCGGCATGATCGAGGACGTTAAGGAGCAGTTCATTCCTAAAGGCTTCCACGTCGAAGAAGAGCGCTTCTGGAAGCAGGACGACTAGATCGGCTTTCTCCCATCTCTTTCTCCCTTTCCCTCCCTCCGCTAGAATGGGGACGAACCCCACTCCATGCAGTAACCTGAATGTCCACCCCGGCGCGAAAGCAGTACCTCCGCATCAAGAAACAGCACCAGGACGAGGTCCTGCTGTTTCGCATGGGCGATTTCTACGAGACATTCGATAACGACGCGCGGCTGATATCTCGGGAGCTCGAAATCGCCCTCACGTCGAGGGAGATGGGCAAGGGTACGCGGGTGCCTCTCGCGGGTATTCCCTACCACGCGCTGGACGGCTACCTCGCCAAGCTCATCAAGAAGGGCTACCGCGTCGCAATCTGCGAGCAGACCAGCGACCCGGCAACGTCGCGCGGCATAGTCGACCGTGAGGTCGTGCGAGTCGTAACCCCCGGCACGGTCATCGAGGACTCGATCCTTGATCGGAAGGCGAACAACTACCTCGCCGCTGCCGTCACCGATGGTGACAGAGCCGGCCTCGCCTACGTGGACATCACTACGAGCGAGTTCGCCACGAGCGAGTTTCCCGTCTCTCAGCTCCCCGTGGAGTTAGCCGGTCTGGAAGCGGCCGAGCTGCTCGTGGCCGAAGGACACTTGCCACCTGATACGGGCGATGCAACCAACGGCGATGTTTCGATAACCCCCCTCTCATCCGACATGTTCAATGAAGACTGGGCGCGCGAAGCCCTCCACAACGCATTCGGAGTCACCTCGCTGGAAGGATTCGGATGCGAGCGCCTTCCCTTGGCCGTCCGTGCCGCCGGGGCCATCGTCCGGTACCTCGAAGACCACCGGAGCGGCGCTGTCGGACAGTTGAACGCGCTCTACACCTACTCCACGGAGTCACACATGGTCCTCGATCCGCAGACGCGCCGAAACCTCGAGATCTTCGAGGGCGGGCGCTGGGGCGGGGACACAGCGGCGTCTCTGCTCGCTGTGCTCGACCGTACCAAGACCTCGATGGGCGCGCGCCTTCTCCGCCGATGGGTCGGGCGGCCCCTTTTGAACGTTCAGGAACTCTCGAAACGACAGGACGCGGTTGAGTGGTTCCACCGCAGCGCCGTTCGCCGCAGTCGTGTGACCGCGGTGCTTCAGAAGATCGCGGACATCGAGCGCCTAATCAACAAGGTGAGCGCCTCTGCCTCCAGTCCCCGCGACGTGGTTAGTTTAGGTCGCAGCCTCGCCGCCGCGCCGGAGATATGGACCATTCTCGGCGAGGATGAGGACGCGCCGGCTATTGCCTGGATCACCGATGGGGTACAAGACGCATCCGAGACCGTCGATCTCATCGGGCGAGCAATCACCGACGATCCACCACTCAGCGTTGGCGACGGCGGGGTCATACGGCAGGGCTTTTCAGACGATCTCGACAGGCTGCGCAACTCTTCCCGTGAGGCGCAGGACTACATCGCATCCCTTGAAAAGACCGAACGTGAACGGACAGGCATCAAGTCGCTCAAGGTCGGCTACAACAAGGTCTTCGGCTACTACATCGAGATAAGCCGTGCCAACCTCTCACAAGCGCCCGATGACTACATTCGTCGCCAGACGCTGGTCAACGCCGAACGCTTCATCACCCCGCAGATGAAGGAGTACGAGTCGCTCATCCTCAATGCTCAGGAGCGCATAGTTGAGCTGGAGTCGACCTTGTTCCGCCAGGTCTGCAGGCAGATCGCAGACGCCGCAGTCCCCATCATGACCGTAGCACGGGCAATTGCGCAGGTGGATGCCTTCGCGTCTCTGGCCGAAGTCGCCGAGCGGCAGGGATACGTTCGGCCGGAACTCAACGAGGGAGATACGATCACCATCGTGCAGGGCCGGCATCCCGTAGTCGAGAACACTATCGAAGCCGGGAAGTTCGTGCCCAACGACATCCGGCTCTCTACACGCGACGAGCAGGTCATCATGCTCACCGGTCCTAACATGGCGGGCAAGTCCACCTTCATCAGACAAGTCGCGGTCATCACGCTCATGGCGCAGATCGGCAGCTTCGTGCCAGCCGACTCGGCCACCGTAGGCGTCGTGGACCGCATTTTCACCCGTGTCGGTCTCCAGGACGACCTCTCGACCGGCCAGTCGACTTTCATGATCGAGATGCTGGAGACGGCGACCATCCTCAATCACGCAACACCGCGATCACTGGTCATTCTCGACGAGATAGGACGCGGCACGAGCACCTATGACGGTCTGGCCATTGCGCGGGCCGTAGCAGAGTTCATCCACAATCACCCACGAGCGGGATGCAAGACCCTCTTCGCCACGCACTACCACGAGCTCACGCAGCTCGCCGACGTGCTCCCGAAGGTGCAGAACTACAACGTCGCCGTGGTTGAGGAGGACGGCGAGGTCGTTTTCCTCCACCGAATCGTTCCGGGCGGAGCCGACAGGAGCTACGGCGTATACGTCGCGCGGCTGGCGGGGATGCCCTCTGCCGTCATCAACCGCGCATGGGAAGTCCTGACGGAGTTGGAGGGGAAGCCATCGGCTACTGCGGCAAACGGACGCGCTGATTCTCCCACCACGGAAGCCCAACAGCTTTCGCTCCTGCCCACCATGCCACCGGTCATCGACGAACTGCTGGCTCTCGACGTTTCGTCCCTGACGCCGCTTGAGGCGATCACCAAGCTGTACGAGATACAAGAGCGGGCTCGGTAGCGTGTCGGTTCACACTTTTTTAAGCGTTACGTTAGTTTCGGGTAACGACGGCTCGCTACACTATTTCAAAGACCCAACGTTTTACAGTCCACAATATAGTGGCCATGAGTGAAGGAGGCTTCTATGCCCAGACCGGCAGCTATTCTGATGTTTCTTGGTCTCGCGGTGGCGATGCTGGCTTTTCTGATAGCCTGCACCAGCGAGAGCGAGGACTCGACGACGGACCCTGCTCCGCCCGCAGCAGCTGAGGTTGCCCCAAAGCCTGAGCCGACCCCGACGGCCCTGCCGACGCCCTCGCTTTCACTCCCGATCACTGAGGATACCCTGACGGCTCCCCGCATCATGGGAGAGGGCATCAATGAGTGGATAAACTCGGAGGAACTCATTCTTGCGGAACTACAGGCCGAGAACAAGGTCGTGCTCATCGACTTCTGGACGTATACCTGCATCAACTGCATCCGGACTCTGCCCTACCTCAAGCAGTGGCACGACAAGTATGCTGATCGCGGGCTCGTCATCATCGGAGTGCACACGCCGGAATTCGAGTTCGAAAAGTCCTTGGATAACGTCAAAGAGGCCGTCGAGGGATTCGAGATCAAGTACCCTGTCGTCCAGGACAACAACTACTGGACCTGGAACGTCTTCAACAACCGCTACTGGCCCGCGAAGTACCTCATCGACAAGGACGGGTACGTCCGCTACTCCCACTTCGGGGAGGGCAAGTACGACGAGACCGAGCAGGCCATCCGACTGCTGCTCGAGGAGGCTGATCAGGCGGTTGCCGACATCTCCGACGATGAGAACCCGGTCAGGCTTGTGGCGCCGAACGCGTTGAGCTCCCGCAACCCCGACGGCCTCACCCGCGAGTTGTACGCCGGAACGCACCGCAACTACAGTGCGCTGCGATCGGGAATACGAGCACCATATGTACTCAACGAGGAGTACTACAAGCGGGCGAATACCGACACCGAGTACACCGATCCGGGTGATTGGCAAAACCACCATATCTATCTACAAGGCCTCTGGCACAACGGAGAGGAGAGCCTACGACACGCCCGGATGACGGAAGATTTCGAGGACTACATGGCGCTCAGCTTCAACGCCGTGGACGTGAACGTCGTCCTCCGCACTCAGAGCGAGACGCCCTACACGGTACAGATCCGCATGGACGGTGAACCGCTCTCCAGCGAGGATGCCGGTAACGATATCTGGTTCGACGACGAGGGCAGAAGCTTCATCACCGTCGACGAGCCTCGCCTGTACGGACTCGTGCGACTCGATGGCTTCGAGTCCCATGAGTTGACTCTGAGTTCTAACTCTGACGAGTTCGAAGTATTCGCCTTCACCTTCGGGGCCTACGTCCTTCATCCGGAGGTCTAGAACACTATCCGTTCGGCTGAGCTTGTCGAAGGCCCGGTTGATGGTTCGACAAGCTCACCACGAACGGTCTGCGTGGACTCAGCAATTACCCTCTCACAAACCGTACTCGAACCGCATCACGAGGCGGAGGGAAAATATGAAGACAAACATCCAAGTGCTGGTATTCAGCCTAATTACTCTCACGGCGTTCGTCGTTGCTTGCGGCGGAGATGACGACGCGACTCAAACGATCAACGACGGGCCTGAGGCGATGTCTGCTCACCGCGAACCGCCCGAACGGCCTGACCACGAGCCGCTCATCGAGAGCGAGACGACCGCCGACGGCTTCAAGGCCATCCTCGGTACCGGCGATCTCGGTGTCGGTACCGAACGCATCGGCTTCGTGCTCACCTCCAAGACGGGATTCGTCAACACCGACGGCGTGCAAGTCACCCCACGATACGTCTCCGATGGCGCGGACGAGGCCAAGTCCACCGTTGACACTGTGTTCCACGAGTGGCCTTACGGAAACCGTGGCCTCTACGCCGCTTACGTCGATTTCGACAAGGCCGGAGATTGGGTGCTCGACATCTCACTTCCAGGCGAGGGAGGAGGAACCAGTATCGTACCGCTTCCCGTCGAGGTCTTCGAAACGTCCCACGCCCCCATGCAGGGACACGCCGCCGTATCGTCCAAGACGCCGACTCTTGACGACGTAGAGTCCATCGAAGAGCTGACCACCGGCTCCCTTCAGGACCCCGACCTCTACCAAATCAGCCTCGATCAGGCCATTGAGAACGAGATGCCGACCGTCGTCGTGTTCGCGAGTCCGGCCTTCTGCCAGAACGCTGTGTGCGGCCCGCAGGTCGATGTCCTGCAGGAGATCAAGAACGCATACCCGACAGGCGCCAACTATGTACACGTCGACTTCTACGACAATCCGCACGAGATCCAGGGCGATCTCGAACGCGCGGTCATTTCGCCCGCCGTCCGGGACTGGCGGCTGCCCAGCATCGAGTGGACGTTCGTCATAGACAAGCAGGGCGTAGTCACCGCCCGCTTCGAGGGCTTTGCGACCTACAACGAGGTGGAGACGGCCTTACGTCAGGTGCTCTAGTGGACCGAACTCTTTGAAATGACGGGTAGCGGTTAGGGTCGGAATTGGGTT
>VXLM01000069.1 GCA_009841605.1 Dehalococcoidia bacterium | reverse complement strand
CCTTCCGCATAAGGCCAGCGCCGAGCGGCTCGGCCCGTTCGTTGAGTCGGGGGTTCGGGCCATCGACATCAGCGCCGACTACCGCCTGAAGGACCTGCGCCAGTACGAGGAGTGGTACGGCGAGCACCCGCACCCCTCCCACGTCGAGGACGCCGTCTACGGTCTGCCTGAGCTTCACCGCGACGAGGTCGCCGGAGCGCGTCTGGTCGCCAATCCGGGCTGCTACCCGACCCCCTCGATCCTTGCACTCGCGCCCGTGATGGCTGCCGGTCTCATCGCGTCCGACATCATCGTCGACGCCAAGTCGGGAGTCTCAGGCGCCGGCAGAAGCGTGGACGTCAAGTTCCTCTTCACCGAGGTGAACGAGAGCGTGCGGGCCTATGGAGTCGGTGCCCATCGCCACATGCCGGAGATCGCGCAGGAGCTTGGCCGCCTCAACGGCAACGGGGCCGCACCCCTCAGCGTGACCTTCCTGCCACACCTCATCCCGATGACGCGCGGCATCCTTGCCAGCTGCTACGCAAAATTCAGGGCAGGGGAGTCCTTCTCAGGAGAAAATGGTCAGGGCCGTCTCATGGATCTCTACCGCGACTTCTTCGCCGACCATCCATTCGTCCACGTCGCCGACGAACCGCCGTCCACCAAGCAGACACTTGGAAACAACGACTGCCGCATCTATCCTACCGTCGATCGTTCGACCGGACGCCTCGTGGCCGTCGGCTGCATCGACAACCTCGTCAAGGGCGCAGCGGGACAGGCCGTGCAGAACATGAACATCATGTTCGGGATGCCCGAGCAGCTTGGACTGGAGGAGCTTGCGCTGTACCCTTAGTGATATAGATTGAAAACGGGCAAAACAACCCGTTCGTCCTGAGCCTGTCGAAGGACCGTTTGTGGTTCAACAAGCTCACCAAGAACGCTATTAGCTATCAATACTGAAGCGCATACGCAAAAAGGACAGATTTGAGAAAGAAGAAAATAATCCTCAGGTCACTCATCGTGGCCATCTTGGCCATTGCCGGGTGTACCACCTCGATGTTCACCTGGGTCGCTCTGGATACTAACGACTCCGCCGGCGAGGCCGAAGAATTCCTCCACCTCCTTCGTGAGAGGAAGACGGCGGAGGCCTACCACGACACCACGACTGCACACTTCCGCGCGCTCCAGACGCCGCAAGAGTTCGACAAGATGATGGAGTTGCTCGGTCTCCCCCTGACGTACCGGCTGGACGTGTGGCGAGACCGGACGCTCGAGTTGGACAATCGTTCCCGCATTCGAGGGACGCTCATAGACCTAGGCGGCCAGGACGTCAAGTTCACGGTCGACGTGGTCCGCGAGCAGGGCGACTGGAAGATCAACGCCTTCGTCGACGACGACCGGGCCAACGTCGGGCCGGGAGCGTGGTTCAAGCAGATACCCCTGCGCGAGGACCTTAACCTGCTCACGGGCAAGACGATGAAGGTATTCCGCGAGTCGATAGAGGCGGGCGACATGTCGGCCTTCTACAACGCGATGTCCGACTCATTCACCATCGGCATCACCCTCGAACGCCTTCAGATAAAGTTCCGGTCGTACATGGACGCCAACTACGACCTGACGGGCATCGAGGACCTGGAACCGACCTACCAGGAGCTGCCCGTTTTCGAGGACATTGGCCTGGGCATCGACGAGGAGGACTTCACCACCATCGAGGATGTCATGATCCTCAGGGGGTACTATCCCCTCAAGCCGAAGCCCGTTCCCTTCAAGCTCAGCTACGTTTACGAGCACCCGGAGTGGAAGCTCTTCCAGTTCGACATCAGCGAGCCGACGATCACCGAGTTGTCTCCGCAGGACTGCATCCTCTGGCTGCAGACGCAGGAAAACAAAGACCCCGCGCAGTGTTTCGACATCGAGCTGAACAGGACTCAGCGCGGCATCATCACCGACAGCCGCTGACGACATCGCCAGGTTGGTTGCGGCCGGAACCAGAGTTTCTCAAGAGTTCGTTCGTGGTGAGCCTGTCGAACTACGAATTGGCCTTCGACAGGCTCAGGCCGAACGGGATAGCCGAACCCCTATTGTGGCAATGTGAAGTCCCTAGATTGGCCCCGCCATTCGTTGCCAGTCCGCGGAGCGTCGCGATACAATATGACCGTTGGTCGGCGTTGGGACTTCCACGTCTCACCGCGGTTTCAAGACCGATATGGCCTTCGAGATCACACCCTCGCAGGCCCGGACGTGGCCCCATCGTCTAGAGGACTAGGACGCTGGCCTTTCAAGCCGGAAACACGGATTCGAATTCCGTTGGGGCCACCAACAACTCACCCCTCACTTGGGACCACGGTTGTCTTTACCCTCAAACGGGCCGCTCTTAAGGTATTGGACTACTCGGAGCGGCTGAAACTGCCCGGTTTGGAGATACCATCCAGAAGAGCCACCCGTGCAAGCATGTCCCGCGGGTTGACTACAGACAGAACCGTCTTCATGTTGAGGGTGGGTCTGTGCGGGTCTGTGAGAGCACTGAGTCCCGCAGCCTGTCCATCACCCGACAACCCTGTCATGCTGGCAACGTCCACTCTTGTCGTAGGTACCTCCTCGCAGTTGGAGCGGAGGCTAGAGCCAGTGCCTCCTGCGTTGGAAGGGATAGCTCGGTATCGAAACTCGACGCCGGACTTCGCCGGCAAACAGGCCCGGGAATGAGATGTCCAGTCCTGCCTCGTAGACCTGTGCCACGGCTCTCATGAACCCTCCACCGAACTCGGGCGATTCACCATCGTTTGGCGGACTCTCCAAGGAGGAGAGTGTGACCGGCACTTCCGAAGGATCCGGCCAAGCGTCGCTGATTCTCCGTCCCATCGTGGAGCCGGGACCGATTCCCACCACAACATCGACGCCGAGTTGGGCCAGGGCCTCCACATGGCCGGAGAGCAAGGTGGGCGTCTGTTCCTCCCGAATCCAGTAGTCGATTTCGAGTTCGCCAACAGACTCCACCAACTGGCCGTTCACGCTGCTCACGAGTGGGAGAGACGGCGCAGCGAGCGTGACGCCGTCGAGCGTCTTTTGCAGGCTCTCACTCGCGGCTTGCGATTCCGGCTCCGTCCCAGCCTCTTTCAACTCTCCAAGACCTGCAGCTATACGCAGACCTTCTTCCAGATCGAATACTCCGGCAGCCTGCGCCGCTGCAATTCGGCCTGAACCCTGCGCCACCACGGCGGTGGGACGTATGCCGATGCTTGCCCATTGCGCGGTCAGGGCGCACTGAAGCGCGTAGGTGGCCGGCTCAGCCCAAGCGGCATCGTTGAGGTCGTGCTCCATGCCGGAGCGACCGAACATCACGTCCAGGAGCGAGACACCTCGTTCCTGCCTAAGCAGCTCACTGCACCTGTCCAGCACTGCCCGCGCAACCGGCTCGCTCCGATAGAGCGCCTCTCCTATGCCGACCCACGTACGTGCCCTTCCGGTGAACGCGAATACTGCTTTGGTCGCCTCACGAGGCATTTCCTCGTTTCCCGACTCATCGGTGGCGGCGAGCGCGCGGAGTTGCCGTCGGAGCTGCTCCACGTCGCTGAAGACCAGTCCCGCGCGATGCGGGAAGTGGCTACGGCCCATACCGGCGGTCCACGCCATATCGGACAGCGTCGCATCGGAGACGGAGCCTTCTTCGTCGTCGAGCCACGAGAGATAGCGCTTTGCCGATTCACGGAGCGCGCCTTCCGACTTGCCCGAAAGCGGCAACAGGCGAACGGGACGCTCCGTCGGCGGTCCGTCGGAGATCGAGACATCGTCGGCTTGTTCAGGGGGCGATGCAGGTATCGGTTGCGGAGCGCCCATAGGAGAACCTGTGCTGCCGGTCTCCGCGTCGTCAGCGGTCGGCGTGCCGTAGCCTTCGACCAGGACGTGCGCGTTCGTTCCTGAAAGGCCGAACGCGTTTACACCGGCAAGAGGGGGGCGGGCCGAATTGGTAGGCCAGTCCGTCTTGTCGGACGTTATGCGAACCGGCTTCTGGTCCCATTCAAAGTTCGGGTTCGGCGTTTCGAGATGCAGGCTCTCCGGAATCACTCCCTTATTCATCGAGAGGACCGTCTTGATGAAGGCCGCGATTCCGGCTGCCGATTCGATGTGCCCGATGTTCGACTTTACAGAGCCGACGAGCAGAGGACGCTCAGCGTCGCGTCCCTTGCCGTATACCGAGGCTGCCGCATTCAACTCAATCGGGTCGCCCAACTGGGAGCCTGTCGCGTGCGCTTCCAGATAGTCGACCTCGGACGGTGAAGCGCCTGCTTGGGCAAGAGCTTCCGCCATTACGCGCTCCTGGGCGGGGCCGTTTGGCACCGTCAGTCCCGCGCTGGCCCCGTTCTGGTTGACCGCAGACCCTCGTATAACGGCATATATGCGGTCGCCGTCGGCCTCCGCCTCGCTCAATCGCTTCAGCACGACCATTCCGCAACCCTCGCCCCGGACATAGCCGTCCGCGGAGGCATCGAAAGGACTGCAATGTCCCGTTGGCGACAACATGCCGACATCCATCATGAACCTGGACACGCCGGGAGACAGGATCGCGTTTACGCCGCCGGCGAGGGCGAGGTCCACTTCTCCGCGCTGCAATGCCGCAACCGCCTGATGCACTGACGCCAGAGACGACGCGCAGGCCATATCGACGGGCAGGGCCGGTCCTTCCAAACCCAGCGCGAACGCAACACGACCAACTGTTACGCTTCCGGTTGTGCCGAGATAGTTGTGCTCACTATTGTGGGCTTGGAATAAGTCCCTGTATTCGGCGCCTCCTATTCCTGAATAGACGCCTGTGCGACTGCCTCTGAGGGTGTCGGGGTCCAGTCCCCCGTCCTCAAGGGCCTCCCAGCTAGTCTCGAGCAGCATCCGCTGCTGGGGGTCCATCGTCCGTGCCTCGATTGGCGAAATGCGGAAGAACCGGGAGTCGAACCAGTCGATGTCATTTACAAACGCTCCACGCCGGATTGCAATGTCCTCAGCGTCCGGGTCTCCCACGGCGCCACTCCAGGAACCGCCATCAGGGCGACCGTCCGTAATGGCATCGGCACCCTTTTCGAGGAGTTGCCAGAATTCGGCTAGGTCATTCGCACCGGGGAAACGGCCTGCCATGCCCACGACCGCAATCCCGTCGTCATCGGTCCTGCTTGGCTGGCGCTGTTCCGGCACGACCGGCTCAGGCGCTGCGGGAGATGAGGGTACATCGGCAGCTTCGCCAAGCTGACCGAGCTCTCCTGCTATTTGACTCGCCATGGAGGCAATGTCCGGGTAGTCGAAGACGACCGTGTTGGACGCGACGTATTCACCGGCAAATGCTCTGTTGAGCCGGTTCCGCAGCTCCACTGCCATCAACGAGTCCATGCCCAAGTCGAAGAACCCTACTGTCGGCGACGGCGCCGATGACAGTCTCAGGACGGCCTGTACCTCCTGTTGCAGGAAGGAAACCAGCACCTCTTCCGGCCCTGCAGCAGGTGCGCTTCGCAGCCGGGACAACACGTCTTCCGATGAGGCCGAGTCATCAACGGTGTCATCGTCGTCCGAGGACAGCATGTCTTCTAGGAAGAGGGGGCGGTCCTGGACTGCCTCCTCGAAGACGGACCAGTCCATCGACATCACGACGGAAGTCGTGACGTCCTGGCGCACTATTCTTTCGAGTGCCTTGATGCCCTGTTCGGGAGTAAACCAGCGACCACCGAGGGCAGCACGTCGCCGCTCGATCCGCTCCCGCTGTTCTGCCGCTTCCCCGATCTCCGACCATGCTCCCCAGGCAATGGCCTGCCCGGGGAGACCCATTGCGCGGCGGTGACCCGCGAGTTGGTCGAGGAAGGCATTGGCGGCGGCATGGTTCGCCTGGCCGGGATTGCCCATAACACCGACGCGACTTGAAAACAGGATGAAGAGGTCGAGGTCTCGGTCCACCGTCGCGCGGTGAAGGTGCCAGGCTCCCATGATCTTCGGCCTCAGCACCTGCTCAAAGCTCGCCCATGTCTGGTTGGTGAGCGCGGCGTCCGACAGCACACCGACGCTATGGATGACGCCACCAAGCGGCGGCAGGTTCGCTTCGATGCGTTCCAGCATCGCGTCGATTGCTGCGGTATCGGTCACATCGGCCAACTCGATCTCGATCCTGACCCCGCGACTGCGTAGGGCGTCGATGGCCTCCTGTGCCTCCGGGTCGGGATCTCGACGTCCGTTGAGCACGATGACTCCTGCTCCATGATCGGCGAGCCACTCGGCAACGGCGCACCCAATTCCGCCGAGACCGCCGGTAACGAGGTATGCGCGGTCCTGTCGCAGACTGCCCGTCATGAGGGGTGGCGGTGTGAGGACGATCTTTCCGACGTGCCGCGCGGAGCGCATGAAGTCCAGGGCGGCCCCGGCCTCGGCGAGCGGCCACCTGCTGTGGATTATAGGCCCCAACTCACCCGTCGAAAGCCGCGACATAACGTCTCGCAGGACGACGCCAACCCCTGCAGGGTCGGTCTTCTTCATGACGTCCAGTTCAAGGATGTCGTAGGAAACATCGGGACGCACTGCCGCCATCTCTTCATGGCTGAGAATGTCTCTTCTCGCCATCTCGACGAATCGACCGCCCTGAGCAAGGCAGGCAAGGCTTGCGTCGATGAAACCCTCGCTGGTGAGGCTGTTCAGCACGACGTGAACGCCCTCGCCGCCGGTGGCCTCAAGGGTTTCCTCGCCGAACATGGTCTGCCGGCTATCGAATATGTGCTTGACGCCGAGCGACCGGAGAAGCGCCTGTTTCGGGGCGCTGGCCGTGGCGAACACTTCCGCGCCCGCGGCCTGTGCCAGTTGGATGGCCGCCAGTCCCACTCCGCCGGCGCCGGCGTGAATGAGAACGCGCTCTCCCGCTTCCAGCCCCGAGAATTGGTACGAAAGCGCCGCCGACACGAAGGCGCTCGGTACGGTGGCGAGAGCCGAGACCGACATCCCGGGTGGAGCCGGAGCCAGCAGTTCCTCATGAGTGATCATTTCCGGGCCGAACGCGCCGAACCCTAGCCCAACCACACGGTCGCCAACAGAGACGTTTGACACCTCAGAACCGATAGCGACAACGTGCCCGCACAACTCCCTGCCCAAGTCTCCCTCTTCAATGAAGCCGAGAGAACGGAACACGTCCCAGAAGTTGATCCCGGTAGCCTCGACCGCAACACGGACCTCCTTCGGCTCGAGAGTCCGAGGAGGAAGCGACTTGATCTCCGGTTTGTCGAATATTCCGCTCTTGTTTGGGGCCAGTACCCAGTCCGAATTGTCCGGCAGGGCCAACCGCTCGGCTGCAGCATCGGGTCGTACCAGACGCGCAACTCGTCGACTCCCGGAGCGGTAGGCGATGTGATTTTCCGAGTCTGGGTACAGCAGTTCATTCACAAGGTCGGTCGGCTGTCCCGTTGCACCGGGGTCAAGGTCAATCATTCTCGGCTGCAGATGGGCAGCTTCCAGGGCCACTACCTTGCCCATGCCCCAGAGGACCGCGCCGGCAAGCTCACCCGCGCGCTCGCGCTCCAATACCTGCGCCCCGCGCGTGACAAACCACACGCCCTTCTCCGATATCACATCGGAATCGGACACGCCTTGCACCAACGCAAGCGCGCTTGCACCGACGCGAGCTACGTCCTCCGTCATCTCCGTAGTGGCTGCCTGTGCTCCGTGGCCACCCAGCGCTTTGAGGTGCACGACGCCGTTGAGCGGCAAATCGTTGGGCAGGCCCTCGATCAGTGATCGCCACGACTCGCGGTTCTCCGCATCCACTTGCGCGCTGACAACGGTGTCACCGTTCACTGAGGAATCGGCGCCCTCGGCCACGTCTCTGCCCGCAAGTACGACCGTCTGGTTTCGTGCCGAGAGTTCCGACGCAAGCTCCTCCGCGACGCTTCCGTCGTCGGCAGCAAGGACCCAAACTCCCGGAGACTCGGTTATCTGCGCCGGACCCTGCGCCACGATGACGCCCTTGTCCAGCATTTCGTAGGTGGTGGATTCGTCCACTCCCAGTACCTCGACGCCCTCAAACCCCGCGTCACCGAGCGCCTGACTCCAAATTGCGGGAGTGGCCAGGGCATGATGAGGGCGGTATCCGTCGGCGAACCGCCACCAGCCGTCCAACTGGCCGAACGTGAGGTCCATCCAGCCGAGCCCGCGAAGGTTCTCCAGCGCAATCAAATGACCCGACGGAGCGAGCAGGGCGCTGCAGTTCGCCAGGGTTTCCTCCAGGAACCGTGTCGCGTGCAGCACGTTGGAGGCGATTATTAGGTCGTAGCCGTGGGAATCGAATCCTTGGTCAATCGGGTCCTTCTCGATATCCAACGGACGGTACTCGATGTTCCCGCCACCGTCGCCGAATCGCGCCTCCGCCTCGGAAAAGAACCCGGCAGAGATATCCGTATACACGTAGTCGAAGCGACCATCAGGAAGCTCCGGGAGCACGGACGCAGTGGCGGACCCCGTACCTGCCCCGACCTCGATAACCCTGAGTCGGCGTCCTTCAGGCAATTCGGCTACCAACGCCTGTACCGCGTCTGCCAGCATCCGGTTCGCCGCGCGCGCCACCGGAGCCTTCAGATACAGATCGGCAGCCGTCGGTTCCCCGCTGCTGAACAGCAGCGTAAGTGGGTCCTCTTGTCCGCGGAGCACGTCACCCAGGGCAAGGCCCGACCGCCGGAACAGGCCGATCTCGGTCAAACCGTCGGGGTACATACCCGTCATGCGAGTGGCGAATTCCTCAAGGTCGCTCGGAAGGACTTCCGGCAAGGGGTCATCAGGCCCAACGACCACGACGAAGCGGTCGTCGGTCTCCTCCAGCACTCCCGATCTGGCGACCATTTCGAGCATACGGCGGAACAGGCGCTGGTGCTCAGGGAGAACGTCCAGCCGCTCCCTCAATTCCTCCGAATCGACGGTCTCGCCCTTCACACGCTGCCAGCCTAGCTCCTCCAGCGTCGCAAGTGCGCGGGCCCACGACCAACGCTCCAAATCGGCTAGCAGGGAGTTCCTGCCTTCGGGATCGACGTTGGCGTCGGTCAGGTAGCCGGTGAATAACTGCGTACCGTCTGCAACGCTGGCCGGAGTCGGGAGGAAGTCAGCAGGGATTACTGCCGATTCAAGGGGACGTTCGCGCCAGGTGACCTCGTAAAGCAGGTCATCCACCCCTTCGACTGCAGAGAGCAGCGCCTCCCGCGTGGCCCGCTTCATCGTGTAGCCGCTCAACTCGCCGAGGAGAACCCCGTTCGAATCATATAATCGCAACTCGCCGCTCAGGACTTCCGGCGACTCGGTAGATTCCGCCTCCTGGGAGGCCTCACTCATGCTCACGTGACAGAACAGCCTGTCCGGCAGACGCTTGGAGAGCCACATCCGGTCCCAACCGAACGGCAGATAGGTAGCCTCTTCGGGACCGCCGGTCATGTTCCGAGCGACGCCCACGACCTGAAAGCATCCATCCAGCAAGAGTGGATGCACGTCCAACTCGTTCCGGCCCAGGGATTCGGGCAAACGCACCTCGCCCAGCGCCTCGCCTGGACCGGACCAGACCGTTCCCAGCGTACGGAAGAGTGGCCCGAGGTCGATTCCGGTGCTGCTCTTTGCCCGGTAGTAGTCCGGCACATCTGCCGGAGACATGCGGGATTTCAGTTCTTCCAGGTCGATCCGCGCGCCGGCTTCCGGCGGGGGCGCTCCGGTCGGCACGCGGCCTTCCACGTGCATCGTCCATTCGTCCTCGATCCCCTTGCTGTATAACTGGACGCGACGTGACGAAGCTTGCTCGTCATCGTCGAGGACGACCTGCACCTTCCGTCCGTCTTCATCGGCCCCGTCCTCGGAGTCCTTCTCTGAAAAGACCAGGGCGCTGTGGAGTTGCATGTCCTCCAGCACGACCGAGTCGCTTCCCTCGGCAAGTGACGCTGTCGCCGCCATTGCTCCATAGAGCGCACCCGGCGCGATGAGCCGTCCAAAGACCCTGTGGTCCTTCAGCCAAGCCGGGTCGGAAGGGAATACTTCCGTCTCAAATGTGGTCTCGCCACGGGCGGACTCGTGTCGGACGCCGAGCAGGGGATGGCCTGCGCTCGAACGGCGCTGCTTCGACTGCCGGAGCCAGTGTCGCTCGCGCTGGAACGGATAGCTCGGCAGAGAGATTCTTCGTCGTGTCTCCCCTGTGAACAAACCCTCGAAGGAAACATCCAACCCGGCTTCGTAGGCCTCAGCTACTGCATCCACAAAGCTGCTCTCAGCCTCCGAAGTCGAGCCGTCCCTTGGTGGCCGTCGCAGGCTTGCAAGTGCGGCGGGCGCCCCGGCGTTCCCCGACTGATCTGGCTCAGGCCAGGCCAACGTCGCCATTGGGCCGAGCACCGCGTGCGGGCCAATCTCGACCACCAGGTCTACTCCGAGATCGGCCATTGCCTTGACGCCGTCGGCGAAAGCCACCGGCTGTCTGGCATGGCGTCTCCAGTAGGCCGCGTCCAGCGCCATGCCGGGTTCTACCGCCCGGCCAGTCAAGTTGCTGACCAGAGTCAGCGTGGGAGTGCCAATCGCCACACCTTGAAGGGAGGCTTCGAGTTCGTCTAGTGCAGGTTCTACCAGGGCGCTGTGGAAGGCGCGGGTCGTGTTCAGCCTTCTCGTCCGAACTCCTTCCGAATCGAAACGGCTCAAGATGGTCTCTACGTCCGAAGCTGGGCCGCTGACCACTATATGGGCGCCGTTATCCCCGGCAATGCTCAGCCCGACGCCATTGGAGGCCGCGTTCAGTGACTCAACTTCCGACGTCACCCGCTCCGCCGGGGCAAAGATTGCTCCCATAGCGCCTTGTTCGGTCCCGGAGAGCAGACTCCCCCGTGTTGCGGCAAACCGCATCCCGTCTTCCAGGCTGAATACTCCGGCCGCCTGCGCCGCCGCAATCTCGCCGACACTATGTCCCAGCACGACGCTGGGTGTGATGCCCACGCTGGCCCAGAGAGCCGTAAGGGCGCACTCCAGCGCATAGAGTGCCGGCTGCTCCCAGGCAGTGTCTCCCAAGTCCCCCTCCGCTCCGGGTCGACCGAACATCACGTCCAGCAGGGAGACCCCGCGTTCCTCGCGGAATACCGCCTCGCAGCGGTCCAAAACCGCTCTCGCCACGGACTCGGTCTCATAGATATCCCGTCCCATGCCGACCCACTGGCTTCCCTGTCCGGTGTAGGCGAACGCTACCTTGGTCGCCGTTCGTGGCTCGATGCCGGCACCGGACTCGGCCAGTTCAATCAGACGCTCCCGCAGAGATTCGGTGTCATGGAAGACCGCGCCCGCCCGGTAGTCGAAATGGCTTCGACCGACACCGGCAGTCCACGCCATGTCGGAGAGCTTCGGCTCCGATGCTGCGCCATCGAACGAAAGCTCGTCGGCCCTTTCGTCAAGCCACGACAGATACCGCTTCGCAAGAGTTCGAACGGCGCTGTCCGACTTGCCCGACAGCGGCAGGAAGCGAGTGCGGCGTACACCTAAACTTCCCTCAGGCAACGGTGAGTCCGGCATCGGTCCCGGGGCCGAGAGCGGCACGGTCTGTGCGAGTCCGGCCGGGTGTTCCTGGTTGGGCTCTCCTTCGCCGTCAAGATACTCCTCCAGCACCAGGTGGGCGTTCGTCCCGGTTATCCCAAAGGAATTCACCCCCGCCAGTCGTGGCCGCCCGTCGCGACTCGGCCAGTCCATCGTGGTTGTCGTCACTTGGATTGGCTGACTGTCCCAATCGAAACTGGGGTTGGGGTTCTCGAAATGCAAATGCTTGGGAATGACTCCCCGCTTTAGCACCAGCGCCGCCTTGATCAGTCCTGCCACTCCCGCGGCCGACTCCAGATGGCCGATGTTGGTCTTCACTGAACCTGTTAGGAGAGGGTTGCCCGCTCCACGTCCCGTCCCGTAGACACTGGCCAGGGCATCGAGCTCGATCGGGTCGCCCACGGCCGTTCCGGTCCCGTGCGCCTCCAGGTAGTCGACTTCCGTGGGAAGGACGCCCGCATCGGAGAGCGCCGTTTCCATCACCTGTACCAACGCGGGCGTGTGCGGCACCGTCAGACCGACGCTCGTCCCGCCGTTGTTCACGGCAGAGCCCCGGATAACCGCCCAAATATGATCGCCGTTTGCCTCCGCATCGCTCAGCCTCTTGAGGACGACGACCCCGCATCCTTCGCCCCGCACATATCCGTTCGCCGAAGCATCGAATGTCTTGCACTGACCGTCAGGGGACAACATCATGGCCTCGGCGCGCAGCTCGTAAATGCGACCGTTCAGGATGGCCTGAACGCCGGCTGCGATGGCTACGTCCGCCTTGCCCTGCTGCAGGTCTGCGACTGCGTCATCTACCGCCACCATAGCCGAGGCGCATGCGGCGTCAACCGCCTTGGCCGGTCCCATGAGACCGAGGACGAAGGAGACTCGCCCGCTGGTGCCGTTCAGGTTGGTGCCGCTGAGAGCGTACAGGCTCCCTGCGGCCTCGGATGGCTTGCTCGAGTCCACAACCAGCATCCGGTACTCGTCGTTGCTGATCCCGGTATAGACGCCTGTGCGGCTCCCCTTGAGACGGTCAGGATCGATCCCCGCGTCCTCCAGCGCCTGCCACGTCGTCTCCAGCATCATGCGCTGCTGAGGGTCAAGGAACTCGGCCTCTGCCGGTGATATGCGGAAGAACCCGGCGTCGAACTGATCGATATCGTCCACGAATGCCCCATAGCGGCACGCATCGTTGCGGACTTCAGGGTCTCGGATAATGTCTCCCAGGCGTCCCACACCCGAACCCGGCACGCCCTCGGTCACCGCGTTCCTACCCTCGAGCAAGAGCTCCCAAAAGGCGTCCAGGTCCGACGCACCCGGAAAGCGGCAGGCCATACCTACAATCGCTATCGGCTCTCCGTTCCCAGTACGAGATGCCGGATCTGCCGAGGCGCCAACATTCATCGATTCTGTCATAAGGCAATTGTCCCCTGAGTCAGGTTGTCAATTCAAAATAGCTCTAACGGTAATTATTGCAAGCGCCAACGAATTGGGAAAGCACTTCCGACTGACGTAACTGTTCAGAGTTAACGAGAGGGACACCCTCTCCCCTATGGATACCCGCTTTCGGAGACTTTTGAATAAGCCCTGATGGGAGCCTGGAAATCCCTTCCCCCTTGATGGGGGAAGGTTAGGATGGG
>VXLM01000040.1 GCA_009841605.1 Dehalococcoidia bacterium | reverse complement strand
CCCGTCCATGTACCAGGCCGCCCAGCGAGTCCGCCGCCCCGAAGGCAAACAGTCCACCCTAGAAGAAGTGGGCTAAACTCCGCGTAGCTATGCAAAAATCTCTCCCCGCCGCGAAAGAGTCACAGAGTTGTGGCCCACCCCATAGGGGAAATGTCCCAAAATGTCCCCAGATGTCATAAAATCGCGACTCCGACCCAACTCCCCTCTGTGCTCTCTGTGGTGAGTCCGCCCCCTACTCCGAGGGCGCGCGGCCCACATAGGAAAATGCAACAAAATGCAACGCTATGCAACAAAAATAGGATTCCCACCTGACTCCCCTCCGCGGCTTTATCGCTCCTCACCTCGAAGGTGTACGCTAGACCTATGACCCGCATCAACGTAGACATCAACGATAAGGCCTGCGCCGAGGTCATGCGGCGTTACCGGCTCGCCACCAAAGGCGAGGCGATCAACCTTGCGCTGCGAAAGCTGGCTTCCGAACGCGCCTCTATCGATGAAGCTCGCTCCCTTCGAGGCATCGGATGGGAGGGCAACCTCGAGGCCATGCGCTCCAACCGCGCGCCGTGATACTCATCGCTTCCACCGCCATACGCGCCGGGGTGCCCATCCTGCACAACGACTCCGACTTCGATATCCTTGCGCGCCACACGGAACTGCGTATCTATGGTAGCTGAGCGCTGAGATGCAAAGGGAGAGTGCGCGCTGACCTAATCACGTCACGGGCGCACGGTTTGCTCAAGCACGCGCGCTATTTAGCCCCGCCAACCGCTCTGAGCACTCGTCGACACCCGCCTGAACGCCGCAGACCTCGTACAGGTCTAGGGCCTCCTCCCACAGCCGCCTGGCGGCCTCCGTATCTCCCGCGTCTTCCTGAAGAATCGCCAGCGGCCGTACCGCGTTGGCGACATCAAGCGGAGGAGCATTCACATGGCCGCGATAGAGTTCCAGCGCCTCAAGGTAGCACCGCTCGGCCTCTTCCGCACGTCCCGCGTCGTGATGCAGTTGCCCCAAATGCCGGATCGTGTGCGCCAGTAAGAGAGGGTCACCCACGGCGCGGCAAACGGCGACCGCCTCCTCGTACAGCTTCAGCGCCTCATCGTTGCGCCCCAGACCCCGCTCGACCTCGCTGAGCGCCCTGAGCGCCTGAACCGCCTCGCGGCCTTCGTCGCACTGCTTCACGGAATTCTCCTTCCCAGCCCTCAGTGGACTCACCCCGGCTCGTCCGTCTCTATCGGAACGCCCGCCGAGTTGCCCCACTCCGTCCACGACCCGTCGTAGACCCGCACGTCGTCGAATCCGAGAATGTACTTGAGGATGAACCAGCTGTACGAAGCTCGCACCCCCAGCCTGCAGTAGGAGATGATCTCGTCCGACGCTTCAACTCCGGCATCAGAGTACATTGCACGAAGCTCGTCGACCGGCTTGAACGAGCCATCTTGGGCGGCGCCGTCGTCCCATGCAACGTGAACCGCGCCCGGAATCCGTCCCTTCCGGTAGATGTCCGGCTGCGGCGTGCCGGGGGCAGAGGTTAGTTGGCCCGCGTACTCCTCCAACGTCCGCGTGTCGAGAAGCGTGACGCCCTTCCGGTCGAGACTCTCGACGACGTACTCTTTCATCGCCCGCAGGCCCGGATCAGGTGTGCCTGCCCGGTAGTTCGTGGACTCAATCACAGGCTCCACCATCTCGACCGGCCTGCCCTCCAGCGCCCATTTCGTCCGACCGCCGTCCATGATGCGGACGTCGTCGTGCCCGTAGTACTTCATCACCCAGAAGGCCCACGTCGCCGAGCGGTTGTTGCCGTCTCCGTACAGCACGACCGTCGTATCCCACGCGATGCCCGACCGGGACATCAGTGCCTCGTACTGCGCCGTGTCCGGGATGTCGCGACGAAGTTGGTGCTCCATGTCCGTGTGCAGGCCCCATCCGACCGCGCCGGGAACGTGGCCCGTCTCATACGCCTCATCCGGGTGCGAGTTGATCTCCGCCACCACCACTGACGGGTCGCGCAGCCGTTCTGCCACCCAGACCGTGCTCACGATAGCTTCGGGATGCGCGAATTCCTGTGGCATTTCCGCCTCCGTCATGGCCCTGTCATCGGGGTCGACTATAGTCCAACTATACGAGTCTCTGTTGGGCCATTCAACCGCCGGATAGGAATATCGAATAGAGAAGAAGGCTGGCCACGGGGGAACCCTCGCAGGAACTGGTCTGCTTCAGTGATAAAGTAGGGCCAGATCTAGGAGGTCGCAAATGAGTATCGTGATGACCGCCATCACCATAGACTGCGCTGATCCGAGGACTCAGGCTGAGTTCTGGTCCGCGGCGCTGGGATGGGAGATCGAGTCGGTAGAAGTGTGGGATGCAGAGATTTCACGTGGGGAAAAGGTAGTCCAGTCCAGAGAGAGTTGGTCGAACATAATCAGCGCGGCTCCGAACGCACCCAAGAGAATCAACTTCGCAAAGGTGCCGGAAGGCAAAACCGTTAAGAATCGTCTCCACTTCGATCTGAAAGTCGACGACCTTGATACCGAGGTCTCGCGACTGGTAGAACTCGGCGCCTCCATTGTCGAGAGGCGCGCAAGGGCAGTGGATGGACGCATCGATCAAGGCCAGGATGGTTGGCTGGTCATGAAGGATCCGGAGGGTAACGAATTCTGTATAGGGTAGGCAGGGCACCCGTATCGCAGGTTGGGTGGATCGGATCACCGCGTGATTATGGGAAGCCAAAAGCCTGGGAGATGGCTGGTATCGGCGATATGCCGGAGAGCAGGCTCTTTTGAATTCTAGTGACCCGAAAGTCAGGTCGAGTCGGCCTATTCGAGCACTCGCAGGGTACCGGGGATGTCCATTCTTCGGAGCTTGCGCACGGTGAGCGCCGGTGCCAGCGCGACGACGGCGATCCCGGCGGCCAGCACGACGGCCAGCTGCGGCACGTGTATCGTGAGAATCACCCCCAGGTCCGGGTAGCTGTTTGGAATGAGCTCGCGGATGAACCAGAGCAGCAGGCCATAGCCGAGAACGATGCCCAACAAAGTGGCCAGCGCGCCCAAGACGAGACCCTCGACGGCCAGGATGCCGAGCACCCTCCGCACCGGAACGCCGTAGGCGAACATCGTCGCATGGTCACGCGCCCGCTCGTCCGAGTTGATGTTCGCGGTGTTGAAGGCGATCAGCAGCGCGAGGCCGAGCACGAACATCTGGATCATGATGAAGATGCTCGCGAACTGCTCGAACACGTCCTGGGCCGCTTGGGACGCCTCGGCTATCCCCTGTACGGTCGCGACGCCCGGCGAGCCGAACAGGGCCCGTTTGACGCCATTCAGGGTCTCGCCGGAGGCCGGCGCCCCGGTGACTACGTTCGCGAAGTCTTCAAGTCCGGCCTGACCGGCGTGGCGGATGTCCATGTAGGCGTTGAAGCGGAGAGGGTGAGGATGGATGGCAAGCACGGGGACACCGCTCTCGCCGAGGGCGAAGGAGTCGGGGCCTGTCCGCACCGGGAGCGTCAGCGTGACGGTGTCGCCCGCGCTGACGCCGAGGTCTTCTGCGGCCTTGCGGGCAAGGACGATACCGGGGCCGCCGCCGGATAGCGTTCCCTCCAAGACGGTTGGCCGCCATGCGCCGCTTTCCAAGTCGACGTACTGAACGGTGAGGGTGAGGGACCCGTCGGGGCCCTGCGCGCTCCCTCCCAGGACAATCCCGGGCTCGGCCATACCGAGCGAGTCGCTGCTCATGATGCCGTTCACCTCGGGCGAATCGACCGGATAGAAGGAGTCGAGCCGCACGACGAGCCGGTCGGGCACGCCGCGGAGCAGCTCTTCGTCGCCCCGCTCCAGAGTCGCAAGGAGCGAGTCCGTCATTCCCATCACGCTGACGAGTATCGCCAGCACGGTCGTGAGAGCAAAAAGGGTCAGAAACGTGCGCCGGGGGGCCCGCATCAGGTTGCGGAACGGTATGCGCCCCAGGCTGCTCCCCGGCAGGGGAAGGCGGCTGATGGCCGGGGCGAGCCCGCCGCCGCGCGCGGCGAGATGTCCGGTCTTGATCGCATCCACCGGCTGGACCCGGACCGCGCGGAATACGGGCCACAGCACGGCGAGGATCGGCAGCAGGAATCCAATGACTGCGACACCGGCGAAGGTACCCGTCTGGAAAGGCGTGATGAAGACGGGCAGCGGAACGAAGCTCTCCAGGACACCCTTCATGAGCATCGCAATCAGCATCCCCATGCCGATACCGAACACGACGCCCAGCACGGCTATCTGGACGCCGACGAGCAGGGGCCGCACCGCTATCGGTACGGGATTCACGCCCAGGGCCATGGAAGTGCCGATCTCGCGGCGTTGCGTCTCGACCATGCGGGCTGCGAAGTTCAGTGACGCGAATGCCGCGCCCGCAAAGAGAATCAACGCGAAGACGTTGTAGAACTGCTGGTCGCCCTCGGGATCACGAGTGAGAGCGAGGTACGAGGCGTCGTCCTCGGTCCGCATCAGATCGAGGCCGGTGCCGGGGTGGCGCTTCGCGGTCTCGGCAACGAGCGCCATTTCGATCGCCGCCAGGTCCGCTCCCGGCTCCACGGTCAGCACCAGGTCGTTGACCTGCCCCTGCCGACCGGACAACTCCTGGGCGGTCTCGATGGACGTGAAGACGACAGCCAAGGTCGCCTGCCCGAAGAAGCCGCCATCCTCGACGATTATGAAGTATTCCGGCGACACGGCGTGCCCGACGTACCGGGCGGCGATCCCGCCTCCAAGCCGCAGTTCGCCCTCGTCGGGCAGGTTGTGGAGGACGCCGAAGTTTCGCTCGATCAGCACGACGGGCTCCCCGATCTCCGTCTCCTTGATGTCCCGCCCCACGAGAGTCTCGACGCCGTTGACGCTGGGTCCGCCTTCGGACAAATCGACGCCAACGATCCTGGCGCGCACGAGGATGGATTCGTCGCCGGTGTCCACCTCGACCTGCGTGGGCGAGATCAGCCGCTCCTCCACCGCCTCCACGCCGTCGATACCCTCCGCGATAGCCGCGAGGGATCCCCGTGGGAGGAAGCCGTCCCCGCTGGGCCGCGCGCGGATGTCGTACATGTTCGTCAGAGCGAGGCTGGCGTCGTTGGATGCGAAGCGCCACTGGGTAACGCTGCTCATTCCGGCGAACAAACCGGTTCCTATGGCGATCATCAGAGCGATGCCCGCCACCTGGACCCAGCGGGACCTGGCATCACGAAGCGCCCAACGCAGCCTTAGTGCCAGCATGTCGCGACCTCTACCAGCGCAGTTCCGAGAGCGGTGTCTTGCCGCCCTCGGGCGGGCCGTCGCTGATGATGTGTCCGCTGCTCATCTCGACGACCCTGTCGGCGATGCGCGATATCTCCCTGTTGTGCGTGACTACCAGCACGGCACGGTCGGCTGAGGCCTGTGCAATCAGGAGTTCCAGAATCTGAGCCCCCGTTTTGAAGTCGAGCTCTCCCGTCGGTTCGTCGGCCAGTAGGACAGGATTCCCTGTCGCCAGGGCCCTGGCAATGGCGACGCGCTGCTGCTCGCCACCCGACAATTCGTGGGGGAAATGGTCCGTGCGGTGGCCGAGACCCACGGACTCGAGCACGGACTCGGGACTCACTCTGCCGCGCTTGCCGGCCACGTCTATGCCGAACTCGACGTTCTCAAGGGCCGTGAGCCCCGGGAAAAGGTTGAAGCTCTGGAAGATGAAGCTCACGGTCTCTCTTCTCAGCGCAAAGAGCTCGGAGCGGGATGCCGTAGTGATGTCGCGTCCCCCGACCGATACGCTGCCTGAGGTGGCCGTGTCCAGCGCACCGATGATGTTCAGCAGCGTTGTCTTGCCGCTTCCCGAAGGGCCGAGGACGACGACGAACTCGCCGTCCGCGACGTGCAGATCCACGTCGTCCAACGCCCGGACTTCGACCGGGCCTACTTGGTAGTACTTTGATATGCCGACCAGGTCTATCAAACGTCAAGCCCCTTTTTGCTGTGCGTAGCAGTTACTCTATCATATGACGTAGGAATGGAACCTTCAGCGACCGGGCAATCCGGCGAAAGCTCCCGTACGAGTTGGTCTCGACCGTTCGGCAAGATGGGAACCTGCCCCGCGCCTCATGCGAGGTTGAGCGAACTCACATCTGAGATGCCGGAAATGTAGGGCACGTGCACCGAGGATAACTGCTGTGTGTTCTCGGTGTCTCATTTGCTCTCACTCGTGTCCGGGCGAGCGACGAGGTCCCGGAGGTGCCCGGCCACCGGATGGCCGACGCAGTGCGGTATATGCACCGGAAACCGAGAAACTGGGCCCGCCTATTAACATAAAATACGACAAAAATACTCAATAATGAGAATAAGTATCAGTGCAAGCCGTGCAGTAATTTATAAAGCGTTTCCGATAATAATTCTAGTGAGAGTGAGTATCACTAAATACCCCATTTGTACTACGGTTTTTGCCATTACCTGAGACTTTTTCCCTTGTCAGGCACTCATTTCCGTGTGACAATCGGTCGCAAGAAACACCTTGAATTTTGCCGCATGGCAACTGTTTAATGGTCACATGGAGGACTAGAAATTGGTACACGTAATGCACGAGTGTGACATGCACGAACATCATGCTCACGAGCATGACATGCATGAGTGCGACGAGCACGAACACCACGGCGAATCCGGACACGAGCACGACATGCATGAGTGTGACGAGCATGAACACCATGCTCATGAGCACGATGTACATGAGTGCGATGACCATGAGCATCACGGACATGGTCATGACCACGAGAGTCACGGCCAGGGGCACGACGATCACGAGTGCGACACCCACGAGCATCACGCTCACGAGCACGACATGCACGAGTGTGATACCCACGAGCACCACGGTGCGCCTGGGCATGAGCACGACGATCACGAGTGCGACACCCACGAGCACCACGCACATGTGCATGACTCGCACGAGTGCGACGACCACGAGCACCACGGCCACTAGGAACCAGTACCGAGGCAAGACAGTTGCGTCTCAGCCCCGGGAACGTTCTTCATCTTCCGGGGCTCTTTGTGCCTAGCTGGGCGTTGTCATTAAGTCGTTTGTTGGCTTCGTGCTAGGTGGTAAGTAAGCTCTAGCCGCTTTCCTCCCTTTCGGGGTTGTGCTTGTCAGTCGCTAGAGTGTGGCCGGAGGTACTCCAGACTTGCGGACTCTCAAGACGGCTTCCGTAGCACTACGAATGGCGTTTGCGTTCTTGTTTCCGCGTTTGAGGCTGGTCCCTGCAGCCGGGGGGCCGCAGATTTACTTTACTTCTCCGTCCGGCAGCGCGAGTGCTGATTTTCACGACCATCACGGCCATGACCACGCCGGTCACGAAGGCCATGAGCACCATGGCCACGAGCATGGCGGTCATGAAGGGCACGACCATCACGACCACGACCACGGCGATCACGAGGGGCATGACCACGATGACCACGATGACCACGATGACCACGATGACCACGATGATCACGATGATCATGAAGGCCATGACCACGGCGATCACGACCACCATGCGGGCCACGACCACGCTCACGATCTGAGGGGCGCGAGCCGCAAGAACCTCATAATTGCGCTGGTGCTGATCGCGACCTACATGCTGGCCGAGGTCGTTGGAGGCGTCATTTCAGGCAGCCTGGCCCTGATAGCCGACGCGGGCCACATGCTCACGGACGCCGCGGCAATCGCGATGGCACTGGTGGCCATGTGGATTGCGGAGCGTGTAGCGACCGCCGAGCGCACGTTCGGCTACGAGCGAACCGAAGTGTTGGCGGCTATGCTCAACACGGTCGCCCTATGGCTGATCGCAGGGTGGATCGTGTTCGAGGCCTACCACCGGACCTTCGGCACAGAGGAGCCTCACGTAGATGGACTGCCGGTGCTTATCGTCGGTACGGGCGGCCTCCTCATAAACATCGCCGCCGCGTGGGTGTTGCACCGCTCGGCGGGACACAGTATGAACGTCGAAGGAGCTTTCCAGCACGTCTTAGCCGATCTTATGGGCTCCGTCGGTGTCATCATCTCTGCGGTGCTCATCCTGTCATTTGCCACGGATAACCCCGCTGACGCGCTCTGGGGATTTAACTGGTTCCTTGTCGACCCGATCCTAAGCGTCCTCATCGCGTTGCTCATCCTATGGAGCAGTCGTCATCTGATGGTCACGGTAATGAACGTGCTGCTCGAAGGGACGCCCCAGCACATAGACGCCTATGCGCTCTGCAACGACATTGAGGAAGTGGAGGGAGTTACCCTCATCCACGACGTCCATATCTGGACCATAACGTCGGGAAGCGAGGCGTTTACCGCGCACGTTCTGGTCGACCCCTCTTACCAGGGGGGCAATGAGCAGATTCGTACGCAAGTACAGAACATTGCGCATAACCAGTACGGGATCGGTCACGTCACTCTTCAGTTGGAGAATACGGCGTCCTCCTGTAAAGAGGACCATCACGTCGACCATCTGCTCCACACAAGCCGGCCGAGCGCCAGCTAACAATCAATCCCTATAGACCGTCTCTCCTCTTTCTTGATACCTTACTATCTCACTGTAAGCGCCACGGCTGCTGAGTAGCGTTGCCTCCTCAAGTCCTCGACCTTCTGAAATCCCGTTTCGGGTATGACTCCTTCCTGCCATTGCAGGAAGAGATCGTGCGTCACACGCTCGGCAAGGAACATTCTCTGGTGTTGATGCCGACGGGCGGGGGCAAGTCGCTGTGCTACCAGTTGCCTGCACTGTGTCTCGACGGATTGACGCTCGTAGTCTCTCCGCTCATCGCCCTGATGAAGGACCAGGTGGATGCCTTACGAGGGAACGGCATTCCGGCGGCTTTCGTGAACAGCAGTATGACGGCGGCGGAGATCGGCGGTATCCACTCCGCTGCGCTCATGGGGCGGGTCAAAATCCTCTATATCGCGCCCGAGCGCCTCATGGTTCGCGGGTTCGTGTCGTTCCTTGAATCAGCGTCCGTGAGCCTCATCGCCATAGACGAGGCGCACTGCATCTCCGAGTGGGGACACGACTTCCGGCCGGACTTCCGGAACCTCAAGACCCTTCGGACGCGGTTTCCCGACGTGCCCTGCATCGCACTCACGGCGACGGCCACCGAGCGCGTACGCGAGGACATCGTCGCTCAGCTCGATATCTCCAACGGCAAGACGTTCCTCTCCAGCTTCAACCGCGAGAACCTGTCCTACTCCGTGCTGCCGAAGAGTGACCGATTCAGTGAACTGCTAAGGCTTCTCAGAAAGCACAGGGGAGAGTCGTCGATAATCTACTGCTTCTCGCGAAAGGACACCGAGGAACTGGTCGAGGACCTGAGGGAAGAGGGCCTTAGCGCTCTTGCTTACCACGCCGGACTCGACCCGTCGACCCGACGCTCGAACCAGGAGCGATTCATCAGGGACGAGGTTCCGATCATCGTCGCCACCATTGCGTTCGGCATGGGCATCGACAAGCCCGACGTTCGCCTCATCGTCCACTACGACATGCCCAAGAGCGTGGAGAGCTACTACCAAGAGACGGGCAGGGCTGGACGCGACAGTCTGCCGAGCGACTGCGTTCTCTTCTACACGCCGGGGGATAGGTCGCGGCAAGAGTACTGGATCGGCCAGATGGAGGATGCGGAAGAGAAACGACGCGCCCGGCGGAAGCTCGACGGCATGGTGGAGTACAGCGAGTTGACCGGCTGCCGACGGTCCTATCTCCTGAGCTACTTCGGTGAGGAGTTTCAAGACCCCAACTGCGGGGGATGCGATGCATGTCTGGCGGGCATGGAGGAGTTCGACGCGACGATCATCGCCCAGCAGATCCTCTCCGCAGTGATACGCACGGGAGAGCGCTATGGGAGCGCTCACGTAGCGAACGTTCTGCGGGGCTCTCGCGCCAAGAGGGTGATCGAATCGGGCCATGACAAGCTGTCGGTATACGGGATTGCCCGCGAACTCTCGAAGGACGAGATTCAGGGAATAACGAGGCAGCTGATCGACGGAGGGCTGCTTGCGAAGGCGGAAGGGGAGTATCCGACGCTCGCGGTCACCACGGCAGGCCGGGAGTTCCTCCGAAGCCGGGCATCCCTACGTCTCGCCCGGAAGAAGGAACGCCCGTCCGGGAAGAAGCCCACAGACAGGTCTCGCCTCGACTACGACCGAGGACTCTTCGAGCTGTTGCGGGAACTTCGTCGAACGCTTGCGGAAGAGCGGGGAGTCCCGCCGTATGTCGTGTTCGGGGACGTGTCGCTCGTGGAGATGGCCTACTTCCTGCCGCAGAGCAGGGAGAGGTTCTCCCGTATATCGGGTGTGGGCGCAGCGAAGCTCGAAGAGTACGGCGAGGTATTTGTTGAGCACATTCGCGAATATGGAGAGGAGCACGGTCTCCAAGAGAGGGAGAAACCGCTTGAACGACGCAAGTCACGGTCGGTGCGAAGACCCGGCTCGACCTATGCGAAGACACTGGAACTGTTCCGGCAAGGGCTGTCTATCGACCAGATCGCGAGCCAGCGGGGCCTCAGCCCCGGCACGGTTATCGGCCACCTCGAACGATTGGCCGCTCACGGAGAGGAGATCGACGTTCGCCATCAACTCGATCCAGAGCGCTTCGCTCTCGTCAAGACTGAGATAGAGCGCTCCGACACACCGTGGCTGTCGGCGATTCGGGACGCCCTCGGTGACGGGTACTCGTACGATGAGATCCGGCTTGTTCGCCTGCACCTTCAGCGCAGTCCCAGCAACTCCAGCGAGTCCCGTTCAATGATCGCTTCGAGCTCGTCTTCGGGCAGCTCCGGCAGGTGATACTTCCGCGCATAGTCGTTGAGGCCGCGCAGAAAGTCGATGGTCTCTGCCGGCGTCGTCACCGGGAAGTCGCTGGCGAACAGCAGCTTGTGCAGCATTCCCCACTCGTATGCGTGCATGAAGGCGTGGTAGGCCTGCCACGGGCGGATCAGCGCGCCGGACACGTCGGCATAGACGTTCGGGTGCTTCCGTATGATGTTCACGCAGTCGACGTGCCAGGGGTGCGCGATGTGGGCCATGACGATCTTGAGATCGCGAAACTCCGCTGCGATCTCGTCCATCACCATCGGGTGCGCGTACCGCAACGGCGCGTCCGGGAAGGGCGAGGTGCCCTGATGAAAGACGATAGGCAGCCCAAGCTCCTGCGCCTTGCCGTAGACCCGGAAGGCGTTTTCCAGGACCGGATCGAAGCCCTGGTAGTTGGGTCCCAACTTCATTCCTCGCAGCCCCAAGTCGTGGGCTGAACGCTCGATCTCTTCGATCACGTCAGGCTCGTCAGGATGCACCGACATGAACCCGATGATCTTGTCCGGCGCTCTTGCGGCCAAGCCTGCGGCCGCGTCGTTGACGTTGCCCCTGTTTCGGAGCACCTGCACGGTGTCCTCGCCGGGCCGTGGCGCAATGCCGAACACGAACGCGACGTCAACCGGCCCCATGGCGTCCAAGTAATCGTCGACGCTATTGGTCAGCCGGACCTGCCGTCCCGGGCGCATGGCCGTGTCAAGCTCCATCTCGCTCTCAGGTACGGCGTCGTTGTGTGTGGGGAGGTGCGTGTGAACGTCGACGATCATTGGGGAAAGGGTGAAATGTCTCCTCTAGGTCTCATGCAATGGCACCAGCTTTGGACGAGCTTCCCAACACCGAACAGTGCTCGGCGGTTGTCTGAAGCCGTTGTGCGGGTGGCTGAGCCGAATTCGGGTCGGCCTACGTGGTCACTGTCCGCGGCGGTACATGATCTTCTGGCGGTCGGTCTCGATGAGGTGAGGCTGGATCTTCTCGACGAACTCAGCGAGGCTCTCTTCCGGCGTCGCGTTCGTGGTGTCGATCTCGAACTTGTGCCGCAGCCATGACCACTCGAAGTGCTGCGCGAACTCGGCCAAGACGCCCTCGACGTCCTCTTCCTGCACAAGGCCGAACGGGTGCGGGTTCGCCTTCAGCCTTGCCTTGATCGCGTCTGCGGAAGCCTTGACGTGAATCAGTACGGAGTCGGGGGCCTTGTGCATGATGTCGGCATCGACCCGACGGGCGTACCAAGACCTGTCGGCGTACTCGCCGGCTCCGCCGTACCCGTAGTAGCGGGGGGCGTAGACTGCCTCGTTGATGTGGAAGCCGATCTGATTGTGATGCGGGTCCTCGTAGAACGTGTCCGCGACGTGGTACTCCATGTGGTACCGCTGGAAGGACTCCTTCTGCCTCGGGCTCAGGGCCAAGAACAGACGGTTCTCCTCATCCGTGTGGCCCGTCAGCGAGGGATCGATGCCCTTGCCAGCAAGGAAGTCGTCAATCATCTCGTCGTGTGTTTTCCCTTCGGGAATGTTCGGGTGGCCCACGTGGGGAATCTGCCAGTGGTCATGGAAGCCGAAATCGTCGCCCAGTGCCTCATTGACCCACCGACTGATGTGGTAGCCCAATGTTGATGTCCCGGAATACTCGCAGCCGACAAGGATGAGTCGCATAGTTCTCCTCGCAATCGTGAAATTGCGCTACAGGGTACGGTGAAACGCGTCGCCTGTACAGGGGGTTTTCGGGCCAATCCGGGAGCGGGTTTTTGGGGTTCGGCACCCCAGGGGCCTGTACCGGTTTGGTCGGTGGTGAGTTCGAGAGGCCGGCGTGGCGCCCTTACGGTCGTTCCCATGTGCGGCAGACTTTTGCGTAACCTCCAGATATGCCTTGCCGCCGCGAATTTCACCCCCATCCTAACCTTCCCCCATCGAGGGGGAAGGGATTTCCATGCTTCCTCCTGAACAAGCGAGACATCCGGCTGAACCGGGCCCTTCACCCTCACCCCAACCCTCTCTCGCGAACGGGAGAGGGGGTTACGGGAAGAGCTGTGGGGCGGAGGGTCAGTGGCGCTGATGGGAATTCAGGTATTGTTCGAGCTCGGAATTGATCGTGGGCTGGTCGAGTACCCGGTTGTTGGTACTGTAGATGACGCTGTGGAGGCGGTTGAGGAGCTTTTGACTCTCGTGTTTGTGGGCCGTCTTTGCGTCGTAGTCCATGATTTCCTTTGCGGCGCGTGCGCGCTCCCTGGGGTCGTCGGAATCGAAGCGCTCGGCCTGGACCGCCAGGGCCTTGAGCATGAGGCTCCTCATGCCGGCCCGAGCGAAGCCGGCGACGGCGTCTCGCTGCCTGTCGTACTCTTCGCGGAACGTGGGATCGTCCATCCAGCGGTAGATGGTTGTACGGTTCACGCCAACGAGCTCAGCGGTCTCGCCGAAGGATTTGGCCGAGACCAGATGGGGGATTGCGAGCACCTGTTTTTCGGAGAGTTCTTTTTCGGAATTTGTTGCATTTTGTTGCATTTTCTCTCGTTATTGTAAAGTTTTGCGGTGGGTATTTACCCTCACCCCCGGCCTGCGCCGGGGCAGGCTCTAACCCTCTCCCACGACGGGAGAAGGGCGGGTCGGGATTGCCGCAGGTGAGTAATATAGGACAAGCGTTCTTGCTTGTCAAATCGGGGGAAGAAGGGGGACTGTTCAGGGTTGGTGAGAGGGGTCGCGAAGAACCTCTCTCTGTGTCTTTCGCCTGTGGGGGAGACAGGGGTCTCACCCCAGCCCCTGTATCGAGTACGGGCAGGCTCTCTCCCGCGAACGGGAGAGGGGGTCTGCATTGACGAGCTCGCTGCTCCGGCACTGGCTGTCCGGTCTTGCTGTTATGGATTTTAGATTCCTCGCTATGCTCGGA
>VXLM01000009.1 GCA_009841605.1 Dehalococcoidia bacterium | reverse complement strand
ACCTAGCGCCATTCATTGTATCTCTAGTGACAGCCGTTTGGATTAACACCCGGTTATAGGTCGATTAAGGTGACGTTAGCGGAATAGCGCATTGCCCGAAGAGAGGAACGGAAGAGAGTGTCTGTCTCAAGACGCGGCTGTCCCTCAGTTCCAGACCTCCCCGAAGACCCTCATGAAATTCCCGCCCAACACCTTTGTGATGTCCTCGGACGTGTAGCCTCTGCGGGCAAGCTCGTCCGCGATGGAGGGGAACTTGTCGGGCGTCTCGATGCCGACGGGGTGCGTCACCGTGTCGGGGTAGTTGAGCCGGCGGGGATTCCACTTCGTCCCCTGCTGCGACAGGAGCACGTCGAACCACTCCTTTGTCCGGTCGATGGTGTAGTCGGTGCCGATGCCAACGTGGTCGATGCCGACTCGCTCCACCATGTCGTCTATGGCGTCTCCGTAGTCCCGCAGGGTCGATTCAAACTTGTTTGGTAGGAACGGCGGCCAGCACGTCGCTCCTATTATGCCGCCCTTCTCGGCAATAAGTTTCAGGGCATCGTCCGTCTTGTTGCGGGGGTGGTCGACGAACGACCGGGCGTTGGCGTGGGTCGCCGCGACCGGCTTGTCGGACACCTCCGCCGCATCCAAGGTCGTCCGGTCACCGACGTGGGAGAGGTCGACCAGGATGCCGAGACGGTTCATTTCCTTCACCGCATCTACGCCGAAGTTGCTCAGCCCGTCATCGTTACGTTCGTAGCATCCGTTGCCGAGCAGGTTTCGCTCGTTGTATGTGACCTGTATGACGCGCACGCCGAGCTTGTGAAACGTCTCCAGGTGATCGAGATTGTTTTCAATCGGTGAGGCGTTCTGCCAACCGAAGACGACGCCGCTCTTGCCCGTGCGCTTCGCCTCGTGGATGTCATCGACTGAGGCGACCGGCATCAGGGTATCCGACCAGTGGTCGAGACGCTCATACCACCCGGCGATGTTATCCATCGCCTCGTGGAATTTTTCAAATATGGCAATCGTGGCGTTGAAGGCGGTGACTCTTCCGGCGTATACCCCGTCAAGCGCCCGCTCAGAGTCCCAGTTGCTCACGTTAAGCCCGTCGATGACAATCGCGTCGTCGTAGATGTCGGTCATGGTACAGTCATCTCTCCGCGGGAAAGGGTATCAGAAGGACGGTGAAGCGTACACGCAACGCGTCTAATGCGATGGACTTGCTAGTCGGAAATCCGATTGACACCCGAATAGAATCGAAGATACGATGCTCGCATGAAGATCGACATTGCGGGCAATCCCGACTACGGGCAGATTTGGGTGGAGTTGGGCCCCGGTGAGCAGTTCATCGCCGAGGGCGGCTCGATGGCGTGGATGGACTCCGACATTCAGTCGAAGGCCCGGTTGCTCGGCGGTTTCTTGAGCGCCCTCATCCGAAAGTTCACCGGCGGCGAGTCGCTCTTCGTTGGCGAGTATTCCTCCGACACCGGCGGAAAGATCGCCTTCTCGCCGGCCCAGCCCGGTTCGGTCATGCAAAGGACGCTGAACGGCGACTCGTTCATGCTTACCGGCGGGTCGTTTATGGCGTGTACACCCGGCATTGAGCTGAGCACGAAATTCGGCGGAGGACGGGCGCTCTTCTCGGGCGAGGGGCTGTTCCTCATGGAGTGCAGCGGCAGTGGGGAGTTGTTCTTCAACGCCTACGGCTCGATCATCGAGAGGCAGATCGATGGTTCGTTCATTGTCGATACGAGCCACGTGGTCGCATGGGAGCCGTCCCTCAGCTACTCCATTCAGGGTATGGGCGGCATCAAGAGCACCCTGCTCTCCGGCGAGGGTCTCGTGATGAAGTTCTCCGGCACCGGGACCATTTACTTGCAGACACGAACGATGCCGGGGTTGGCCTCATGGCTGACGCCCTTCAGCGTATAGCTCATCGGCAGGTATCGAGAGGAAACGCTGCAAGATGCACATAGACATCCAAGACAACGGCGCATTCGGCTCGGCCCTCGTGCATCTGGGCCCGGGGGAAGAGTTCGTGTCCGAGGCGGGGGCGATGTTCCGCGCGTCCGACAACGTCGATATCGACGTGACGACCCGCAGCCGGAGTTCCGGCGGCATCATGTCGGGCATCAAGCGAATGATCGCAGGGGAGAACTTTTTCTTCTCGCGGTACAGCGTGGTGGACGACCGGGACGCCGAGGTCGGATTGGCCCCCAATCTGCAGGGACAGGTGAAGTTGATCGAGTGCGACGGCAAAGCGAGCTGGGTCTGCGCCGGAGGCAGCTACCTCGGCTCAGGCGTTGATCTGAACATCGACACGCAGTTTCAGGGACTCCGCGGCGTGCTCTCCGGCGAGTCGCTGTCGTTCCTCAACGTCGAGGGCGTGGGGCCTCTCCTGGTCAACGCCTTCGGTACGATAACGGAGTTGGAAGTGCAGGGCGGCCTGACCATCGACACCGGACACGTGGTGGCGTTCGAGGATACGCTGGAATACTCGGTCGGCAAGGCTGGCGGAAGCTGGGTATCCTCGTTCCTTACCAGCGAGGGTATCGTGCTCCATTTCAGCGGCTATGGGCGCGTCTACGTGCAAAGCCACAATCCCGACGAGTTCGGCAGCACGCTGGGACCGATGCTCCCGGAAAGAAACTCGTAATGGACTACTTCATACACTCGCGCCCAAGCTACAGCCTCGCGGAGGTCACTCTCTACCCCGGTGAACAGTTGGTCACCGAGTCGGGCGCGATGGCCTGGATGACCGACAACATGCGGGCGGAGACGTCCGTGAGGGGCGGCATCATGTCCGGCCTCAGCCGCACGGTCCTCGGCGGCGAGAGTTTTTTCCAGAACACCTACGAGGCGGAGGGCGCACCCGGCACCATCGGTCTCACACAGGGACAGCCCGGCGATATCCTCGCTTACGAGATGGACGGCGAGGAGCTCCTTTTGGAAAAGGGAGCTTACCTGGCCTCGTCGCCCGGCGTGACGACGAACTCCGACTTCCAGGGCCTGCGCGGTCTCTTCAACGAGGGGATGTTCATCCTCCGCGTGTCGGGCAACGGAACGCTGTTCTTCAGCGCCTATGGCGATATCCAGGAGATCGAGATCGACGGCGGGTACATTGTCGACAACGGCCACGCCGTCGCCTGGGACTCCTCGCTCGACTACCGGCTGACTAAGGCCGCGAAAATCCGCTCCTTCCTCTTCTCCGACCAGATCATCATGGAGTTCTCCGGCAGGGGCAGGCTCTGGGTACAGTCCCGGAACCCCCGTTCCCTCGCCAACTGGGTCCACCCCTTCCGCAGCGTCAAGTCGTCCAACGACGGTTAGGCGGCAGCTCCTGTGCCGGAAGCGCGGGACTTCCCTTGTCCTGCACTTGCTCTTGTAGGTTGTGGCCTGCACCTCATGCAATTGGCGTTTGTGATGGCACGCTGTCAACCTTGCTTCCATGCAAGACTGATTCCGCATGAATTCTCTCCGAGGCTTCCCCTTTTTCGTTCGTGATGAAAGACTCGCGGCGAATTGGTATAATGCCGCGCACGGCGAATCGGAAGATATTCAGAATAACGGAGCCAATAGTTGCTCGCGTACCACGTTCAGACCCCATAATCGTCAAATCGGCATAGCTGGATCGTTCGACTGAAAGCCTGACTATCGACATCAAACAGAGGGTAGCCCAAGGTCCCATCCGACTCGAAGTGCAGCTTGTCTACAGGCGCCGGAGTACCTAAAGGAGGAGGAAGATGTCGCATATGGTAACGAGAAGGAATGTAATCGCACTGCTTTTGGCTTGCCTTGCCATAACTTCGGCTCTGGCGTGCGAAGTCCAGGAGCCGGAGGCCCCGGCTGCGCCGCAGGCCGCTCGGGCGGCTGCGCCTGCAGTTGTTCCCGAACCGGCTCCCGCTATAGCGCCCGTCGAGGTTCCAGCGCCGCAGGCCCCTCAGCAAGCTGCGCCGGCCAGACCTGCAACGCTCCCTGAGGCTCCCACAGGGCCAAGCGTAACGGGGGCTGCCCCCGCGGCTGCGCCTCGGACGGCCCCAGAGGCCATGGCGGCCGCAATGACCGCGGCCGACTACGTACCCCCCGTACAGGAGCCGGGCGTCCCACTGCTCTTCGGCGAGGGATACAGTCCCAAGCCTACGAAATTCAATGAAAACCCTCGGTTCACGGCGATGGTGAGGGAAGGCTCTCTGCCTCCGGTGGAGCAGCGTCTTCCCCATCCTGAAGATATCTTCGTCTACCCGCCGGTGGATGAGATTGGCATCTACGGGGGTGACGCGCGACTTTGGGGCAGCCGCCTTTTCAACAACATCATGACCGGTCTTGCGGTGGGCGGCACGTGCGCGGAATGGGACAACGACGGCCTGAGCTACTACCCCGCCACCTGCAAGTCCTTCAGCACGAGCGTGGACGGACGGACCTACACCGTGACGCTCCGAAGAGACCTGAAGTGGTCCGATGGCGCGCCGTTCACCATGCAGGACGTCGAGTGGGCCTGGAGCGAGGACCTCAACTACAACAGGGAACTCTTCGCAGTCGTGCCGGGGGTACTGCAGGACCCCGTGACGGGAGAAGCGGTCAAGTTCACCAAGATCGACGACCACACCTTCACCCTGAGCTTCGACAATCCCAACTACACCTTCATCGAGGCCGCCAGGCTGGCGGCAGGCCAGGGCTGTACCCGCATGACCTCGTGCTTCTTCGAGCCTTTCCACTTCTCGAAGAAATTCCACCCGAATCATGCGGACCCGGACGAATTCAAGGCACTCATGACCGAGGGCGGGCACAGTGACTGGACACAGCTCTGGATGGCAAAGTACAGCCTCCGCTATGACGCCAATACTCCTGTAACACACGCCTACTACCTGTGCGACGGCGGGGCTGACGATCAGGAAACACTGTGCGCCAACCCTTACTTCCACGGCGTCGACCCGGTCGGCAACCAGCTCCCGTATCTCGACACTTACACCTACAACAAGGCGGAGAGTATCTCGACATCCGTCTTCAGGTCGATGAACGGGGAAACCGACGGACCCTACGCCGGCGACTTCGTTTTGGCCGAAGTGCCCCTGTATTTCGCGCACATGGAGAAGGGTGATTACAGCGTTGGCCGCTGGACCAAGACGCATGGTAACGACGCCGGAATTCAGATCAACCCGGAGTTCAACCTTGATCCTGAACTGGGCCAGTTGTTCCGGACGAAGGAGTTCCGAGAGGCATTGTCCCTGAGTATGGACCGCAACGCGATCAACCAATTGGTCTACCTCGGGCTTGGCACGCCTCAAGCGTGGGTACCGCATCCTGCGACGCCCTTCTATCCCGGAGACGAGTGGCCCGGACATCTAGCTGTGCAAGACATTGCCAAAGCTAACGAGCTCCTGGACGGTCTTGGGTTGGTGGACACTGATGGGGACGGGTTCCGGAACCGACTTGACGGCACTGGGAATGTAGAGATCTTCTCTGAGTTCAGGGCCAATTTCATGCCCGTTGCGGAGCTGATGCAGTCCCAGTGGGCGGAAATGGGCGTCAAGCTGGACTTCAAAGAAGGACGGAATCGGGCCTTTGGGCGAGAAGAGGCGCCAATCCGCATGAGGGCCATGTCACTCATGACGAACCCCTGGTACTGGACTCAATTCCTCCCGTATAGGGCCAGTGGTCCGGGTAGAGAGATGGGCAGGTATTTCGAGACCGGTGGTGTGGAAGGTATGGCGCCGGTCGGCGCGGCCCAAGTTGAGTGCCCCTCCTGCTCGGAGAATGAGTTCCTGCCTTTGGCGCCACAGGGCCGGTACCCGGCAGATCCCGACGGCTTCCTGATGGAGATGCAGGGCCTTTACAAGGACGGGAAGCAGTATCAGATGCTGGATCCGGGCCGGGTCGAGAACGGCAAGGCTCTCTTCAGGCTGAACGTGGAAAATACCTATCACCTCGGCACGGTTGGGTTCACGGGCGGTGCGCCGGGAGTATTCTTCAAGAGGAACAACCTGCGGAACGTGCCGACCACTTTCGGGGCGCACGACTACTACACGTACGATTCCCCGCTGTGGTACTTTGAGGATGGAATCGACAACGTAAACCATCCCGGCAGAAGGTCGATCAAATACGGGAGCACCAACTTCCTAGAGTGTCCCCACATCGCTTCGGACAAGTGCTAGCGAGTTTAACGACCTGAGCGACGCAAGAGATGCAGCGAATAACCCGTGACGAGGCGATGAAGTATGAGTTTGATCATCGCCACGAGCCTCTCTTGCGTGTCGCTCAGGGCGAGAGCTTCGTCGTGGAGACCGAGGACGCCGGCTCCGGCCAGGTGCGTTCTGCCGACGTCGCGTCGCACATCATGGACTTCCCGACGCGGAACTTCGAGCCGCCGAAGGGCAACCCCATCGGCGGTCCGGTCTTTGTCGAGGGAGCCGAGCGCGGCGACCTGCTGGAGGTAACGGTCGAGCGGATCATCGTCGACGACCAGGGATTCACGAACTTCCGGCCCGGACAGAGTCCCCTCGGAGACTCGTACAAGTGGCAGTCTCTGAGGGGCCCGTTCGTCCACATCATCAAGCACCTTCCGGGGCCGAGTGGCACGACCAGCGACGGGAAGGGCGTCTTCAACGACAAGATCACGTGGGACCTCGCCCCGATGATCGGAACCATCGGCACGGCGCCCGACCGTGAGGTAGAGACCAGCGCCGTCGGGCAGGGCCCATGGGGCGGCAATCTCGACGTGCGGGACGTCAAAAAGGGTACCCGCGTGTACCTGAACGTCTACCACGAGGGCGGCCTGCTCTACGTCGGAGACGTTCACGCCAGCCAGGGCGACACCGAGTTCTACGGCACCGCGGACGAGACGCGCGGCGAGCTGACCCTCTCATGTCGCGTCATTAAGAACAAGAACATACCGTTCGTCCGCCTCGAAAAGGACGATTCCATCGTCGCCCTCTACTCCTTCCGGCCCCTGGAGGACGCGGTGAAGAGCGCCATCGAGAACCTCATGGAGTGGATGGTCACCGAGTACGGCGTATCCGAGCGCGACGCCTACATGCACGCCTGCATCAACCCAGACTTCCGTGTGAACGTCTACCAGATGGTCCGCATCGGCCGCATCCAGTACACCGTCGGCGCCGAGATACCGAGGAAGTACCTCGTTCCGAGCGGGTGAAGGGGCAATTAAGCGGCCTGCGCCCACGGACGATCGGTACACGCCAGCTCCCGGTTCTCGTTGCAATCCCGCGCTGTGCGGACTACCCTTTGACGCAGCGAATTTCATTCATCGAAGGAGAGCCGTATGGCATACACCGCAGTCAAGGACTTCCTGCAGGACGAGCTCGATTCCATTAGGGAGAGCGGCCTGTACAAGGACGAGAAGATCATCAGGACCCCGCAGGGCGCGGAGGTTGACACGTCCACGGGGCACGAGCTCATCATGTGTGCCAACAACTACCTCGGTCTGGCGGACAGCGAGGAGATCGAGCAGGCCGTCGTCGAGGGACTGAAGACGCACGGCTTCGGCATGGCCTCGGTGCGGTTCATCTGCGGCACGCAGGACATCCACAAACAGCTTGAGGACAAGATCACCAACTGGTTCGGCACCGAGGCGACGATACTGTACACCTCGTGTTTTGACGCCAACACGGGGCTGTTCGAAACGGTGCTGGGACCGGAAGACACCATCATCAGCGACGCTCTGAACCACGCGAGCATCATCGACGGCGTCCGGCTCTGCAAGGCCACTCGCAAGGTCTACAAGCACAACGACATGGGAGATCTCGAAGACAAGCTCAAGGAGACCCAGGACGCCCGCTTCCGCATGATCGCCACCGACGGCGTCTTCTCCATGCAGGGCGACGAGGCCGACCTCGTGGGCATCTGCGACCTTGCGGACAAGTATGATGCCATGGTGATGGTGGACGACTCCCACGCTACCGGCTTTCTCGGCCCCACCGGTCGGGGCAGCGTAGATAAGCAGGGGGTCATCGACCGCGTCGATGTGATTACCAGCACCATGGGCAAGGCGCTCGGTGGGGCGTCCGGCGGATTCACGACCGGGCGCAAGGAGATCATCGACATACTCCGTCAGCGGTCCCGGCCGTACCTGTTCTCCAACACGCTGGCTCCCCCGATAGTGGTCGGCGCGCTGACGGCCCTCGACATCCTCCAAACTCGCCCCGAGCTGCGCGAAAGACTCCACGAGAACACCGCCTACTTCCGCAACAGGATGAACGAACTCGGCTTCGACATCGTGCCCGGTGATCATCCGATCGTTCCCATCATGATTGGAGATGAGAAGAAGAACGTCGCGCTCGCCCAGGCGGTCAACGCTCGCGGCGTCTTCGTCGTGGCGTTCAGCTTCCCCGTCGTGCCCCGAGGTGAAGCTCGCATCCGCGTCCAGATGTCGGCTGCCCACACGCGAGAGCAGCTCGACCGCGCCCTCGCCGTGTTCGAGGAGGCGGGCAGGGAACAGGGCGTTATTTCGTAAACACTCACCCGCTGAGGTGTCTGGCTAAGGTCCTTACGGACACCCCGGCGGGTAGGTCTTGGACGAGACCAGCGTCCCTGCTGCGTCGAAGAGTCCTGCGGTGTCCGGATCGCCGTTGCTCCAGATCGCCGTTCCGCGACCGAAGCTCAGGCCGCCCCAGTCCTCATGCACCTCATTCGTGTACACGCGGACACGTCCTCCTGATGGGATAACGAATTCCGGGAACGTGAACGTCGGGCCATCGTCCGACACGTCCACGAGTCGCCAGCCGTTCAGGTCTCGCTCGACCTCGCCCGTGTTGACGATCTCCACGTATTCGTCCGGCTCCTGCCTCGACGCCACCCCGTCGAAGAAGATGCAGACGATCTCTACGCCGCCTTCGTCACTTGACGGAGTGGGACTCGATGTGGGGGTCTCGGTAGGAGCGGGAGTCGGTGTGGACGTGCCGGTAGGGATAGCCATGGGTTGTGCCGTCGGTGTCGATGTGGGTGAGCTTGTGGGGAGAGGCGTAGCAGTGGGGACGGGTGTAGGCGACGATGTCACCAACATCTCGGGAGTTGATGTGGCTGTTGGAACACTCGTCGCTATTGGCGCCGGTGTTGGAGAAGGTGTGACCGTCGGGATTGGTGTAGCCGTTTCCAACGGCATCGAAGTCGGTGTTGGAGTGGCAGTGGGTGAACTCGTAGGCGTAAGTTCCGGCGTGTGGGTCGACGTCGGGACGAGAAACGGTGTGCTCGTGGGCGCGGGTACAGACGTTGGGACGCTTGTCGCCGTCAGCGTTGGAGTCGTTTGAGAACCGCCCGACTGCGAGCACGCGACCGCCACGAGCGTGGCGAAAGTCAAGACCGACAAGTACCGAACCGAGTGGCGTGTCAAATCTATCCGTATACCCGCCCTACGCCAATACTCGAACCGTTCCTGAGGTACCCTCGGTGATGCGTCCGACAACTGCCGCCGAAACCCCGCGACGTTCCAACTCCAAGAGAAGCGCATCCTTGCAGTTCTCCGGGACCGCCATCAGCAGCCCGCCGGAAGTCTGGGCATCGCATAGGAGCAGTTTTTCGTATTCCTGAAGTTCCGTCGCCCACTCTACGGAGTCCTCTGCCGCATTGCGATTGCGCTGCGTGCCTCCCGGAACCACACCGTCGGCTGCGAGCCGTTCCGCCCCGTCCAGGAGCGGGACACTGGAGAATGAGACCTCCGCGGAGGCACTGCTCGCCTTTAGCATACCGAGCAGGTGCCCGATCAGACCGAATCCCGTCACGTCCACGCAGGCGTGAACGCCCACCTCGACCATCGCCTCGGACGCGGCCTTGTTCAGCGTGCTCATAACGGCGACCGCGTTGTCCAGCACGTCGGCGCTTACCTGCTGTCGTTTCCCCGCCGTCGTGATGACGCCCGTGCCGATGGGCTTGGTGAGCACGAGCGCATCGCCCTGCCTCGCCCCCGCGTTGGTTATCTGCTTGCCCGGCTCAACCGTGCCGGTTACCGCCATCCCGTATTTGGGCTCGGCGTCGTCGACGGTATGTCCCCCAATGACGAGCACTCCCGCCTCCTCTGCCTTCGTTGCGCCTCCCTGCAGGACACGACCAAGTATCTCCTTCGGCAAATCGACCGGGAATCCTACTATGTTCAGGGCAAGCAGGGGCCGTCCGCCCATTGCGTACACGTCGCTGAACGCGTTGGCGGCCGCAATTGCCCCAAATGAAAATGCGTCGTCGACGACCGGGGGAAAGAAGTCCACCGTCTGAACGAGCGCCGTTTCATCATTCAGCCGATAGACGGCGGCATCGTCCGCGGTGTCGACGCCGACGAGCAGGTTGGGGTCACGTACCGGTGGAATCTGACGCAGCACCTGCGCCAGGTCGCTGGGACTGAACTTGCCGGCTCAGCCCGCGCAGTGGGCCAGGGTTGTGAGCCGTAACCCGTCGTGAGTGTGCTCCACGAGCGCCTCCTTCCTCAAGTCAATCGACTATAACACAGCGTCGCTTGATAAGCCGCGAAGATGAGATCGAGTTCTCCACCCAAGGCGGCCAAGCCTTCGCTCTCCGATCAGTGAACAGGTATGTTGCCATTTCGAGTGGCCCACACTACGGGTATAATACCGCCGCAGTCGGGATTTCTTGAGGAGGGCAGGCGGCTATCCACAAGGAGGGTGTCATGACGAAACCACGCTTGATCTACTACCACGATTCTCGCCATTACCTGATGTACCGATTTGATCCTCCGATGAGTCTTCACCAGCTTCGGAAGCCGGTGGACGATCTCATCGGAACGGGTGTCGACACCCTGGTGTACGGCACCGGCATGGGCCAGACGTTCCTGTACGACACGCAGGTCGGCTTGAAGTTCGGCGACATGGCGGCGGAGCACAACCATGGCCTCGTGTGGTGGCGTGCGGCTGCAAACTTGGAATCCGCGCTCGAACGTGGTCTAGACCCCTTCAAGATCGTCGTCGACCGGGCGCACGAGAAGGGCATTCGGGTGCTCGGCAGCATCCGCATCAACGATGGAGGCGCGCCCGAGGGCAGCAACTACACCGTCGGGAGGCTCAAGTACGAGAACCCCGACGTCATGATCGGCGAGGAAGATCCCGACAAGCCGCACACCGCGACCGCTCTGGACTTCGCCAGGGCTGAAGTGAGGGAAGAGCGGCTCAGTGTGATCGAGGAGGTCTGCGACCGCTACGGGGCCGACGGCGTCGAGATCGACGAGTACACCCGCGTCTTCTTCAAGCCGTCGGAGGTGGAAAAGAACATCCCTGTCCTGACCGAATGGATGCGCAGCGTCCGCTCGCTGTTGGACGAGATCGGCAACCGGCAGGGTAGGGAACTGTCGCTGGCGATTCGAGTGCATCCGAGCGAGCGGGCCTGCTTGCATATAGGGATGGACGTGCGGACGTGGATACGGGAGGGGATCGTCGACTGGGTGACGCCCTTCGGCGATGTGATGATCATCGACCCGGAGCCGCACTTCGGATGGATGGCCGACGAGGCGCGCGAGGTCGGTGTCGGGATCTATCCCCCTTTGGGACGTGACACGTACGACGACCGCTACCACGACGTGACGATTGAGATGTCGAGGGCGGTTGCCGGGAACTACCTCAGGGCGGGCGCCGATGGCGTGTATCTGGCCGATCTCCAGTGGCCCCACACCAACACCGAGTACGAGGTGCTGAGGGAAATGGCCGACCCGGACGCATACGCGCGCAAGACGAAGCACTATCCCATTGCGCCGCGTACCGCCAGACCCGATCCGTATCTCCGGGAACGTGTTCTTCCGGTCACACTCGATCAGAGTACAAAGGCCTCGGTGTCAGTTCTCGTGAACGACGACTTCGATTCAGCGATTGAAGACGATGAGCTGGAGAGCGTTACGCTGGGCGTCAGGCTGGTGCAGCCGCATCCGAACGACACGATCACGTACAAGATAAACGGGCACGAGCTTTCCACGGACGAGGCGAAGACCACCCACTTCTACGGCGGACTCGTACCGTACATGCCCGTGAAGGTGGGGATGCCGCAGAGAATCAATACGCACTACTGGTTCGAGTTCGACGTTCCGCCCGATGTCATCCGACGGGGAGAAAACGTCGTCGAGGTCACAATGGAGCGACGCTGGGAGCGGTTCCTCGCCGACCGCGTCATTCAGTCGGTAGAGGTCTGGGTCCGGTACAAGGACCTACCCATCCAGGTTGTCGGCCAGATGTAAGATGCCGCAATTCGCCTGTCAGCGGCTTGGTGGACCGCATCCGCAAGTCTCACCGAAACTAGCGGAATGAAACGCAGGTGTCTTCCACGACTCGCAGCACCGACTCTTGGCTGAAACGGCGCTTATACTCGTCCGAGATTTTATTGATGAGTCGCATCTTGTCATCGCCGGGTGAAGCCAGGATCACGAGCAGCTTTGAGCGCTCCTTCTTGATGAGTCCGTCGGCGCCGCGCCACTGGCCTCGACCGTCTAGTACGGTCAGGCCATCCGGAAAGCGTGGAGTTACGGTGTCCGCGAGGAAGGTGTCCCACGCCTCGTCGTCTACGATCTCACCTTCCGGCCCGCTCCGGCCCATGAGTAGTTGGTATTCGATAAATTCCTCGGTCCCTTCGGGACAGGAGGGTGCGCCGGACTGCGAACACGCACTGGCCAGCACAACAAGCAAGACTACAAGTGTTGATCGCATCAACCTCTCTCCGAGCGTGTTTCTACCAATTGGTAACAGTTGGGTATTCGACGGTTCCCAGTTAGAAGAATTGCTTCGACCTCTGCACCCGACGGAGCGCTCAAGACATCTGCATTCCCGGATGTGCGCCCCTAGCTGCGTGTTTACACTGCGTATGGAGAAAATCCGTATTGTGTATCGAGGCTGATTATATGGACGATTTAGAGTTGGTTTCCACTACATGCTGTGTAAACCGATCCTTGTGGCCACTTTCGGAATTGATAGAAAATTCAGGCTATAGGCGCCCCGTTTATTGAGATTTTGTACTAAAATCAGACTGGAGTAAACAATTTGTCCTAGAACAATGTCATCAAAATGGATCGAAGCTAAGCGAGCTGTGCGAAGATGCTGGCCCCTTGGCAGATGACGACTGTGGTACTCCGAGCGCAAGGCGCTCCGACTGTGAGAAGCCTTGAGTGATTCCACGGCCATGCGAGCGGCAATGATCGAACTCGTTTTACTCTGTTGCGCCGCGTCAGACCATACTATCGTCGTCGAGCCACCGACCGGTTCATCCACGCGTTACCGTTCACCGGCGCGCAGCGTTATCTTCCACGGTGTATAGACGATTATACGGGCCAATCGGGGCGATTGTTATTAAGGCTTGCGTCTATATTGGTTTCCCGCGTCTTGCCAAATTGCTTTGGAGATAAACACTGGGCATTTGTCAGACCCCTTTTCCCGAGTGTGGAGAAAGAATTGATTTCGGCAGCTAGAACCGTTCTGATCTTAATGTGCCGATTCCCGCCAAGTAGGCTTTGGGCATAGTAGCATTTGGAGTCGTGCAATGAGGAGGGGCTAAGACTGGACGAAACCGGTTCATTCTCTCGCCCCAGCGCGGTCAACATGCTCTCGACTATTATCGTGGACCAGCCGAGCACACTCTTCCGCATCCTAGCGGTGACAACTCTTGCAGCAATCTTGGCTTTCGGGGCACCTTCGGTTGAGTCGCACCTAACGGAAGAAGAATCCTCATTCTCTCATGTACATGCCGCTCATGGGGCACCATATGATGGGTGTCATGACCATCACTACTCTGACGAATATCAAGGCCTTCGTCCAGGTGAGTATCCAGAGGACCACTTTCTGAACGGCCACCCGACAGAACGCTAC
>VXLM01000041.1 GCA_009841605.1 Dehalococcoidia bacterium | reverse complement strand
GTCTCCATGCAGCTCATAGTGGTACCAGGCCCCGGACAGCGCGTTGAGCGACAGCATCGTCCCGCCGACGACATAGAAGTACATCTTCACGTCGAAGCGGCTGTTGAAGAACGAAAGCTCTTGGACGCGCCCGAACCAGAGCTCCGCCAAGACGTTCGTTGGCTCGGTCTTCGGCTGGGTGAGCACCGCAATGACTGCGAAGATGGCGGTGAAGACCGTTCCCCCGGCCACGGCATAGATTGTCGACCGGTAGAACCAGTCACGCTCGAAATCCGTGAATTCGGGAGCGATGGCCCACGCCGCCAACGCGATCACGAACACGAGGAGACCGTTCAGCCGGTATTGGCGGGGTTCGTCGGTCTCCTGATCGATGACATAGCCGGGAACCCGCCGCGCCGGTAGTATGAGCTGCGCCACCAGAAACACGGCGAAGATCACCAGCGGCGTGAAGAATCCCGCAACCGCTTCCATCCCGGAAAGCTTGAAAAGGTGTTCGATGCCAAGCCATTCAATCATGACCGATTACCCCTTCCTCAAATGATGTGGTCATTATGGATTCGACCACAAAGGAGGTCAACAACATACTCCCCCGCCAACCCCGCGCGACCCGCAGACCCGCCCGGTAGCCCTCGTCTGGTGTAAACTACATCCCCCAAATCGACCGTTCGCCCTAGATACGCCCAATGGAACTGCCACAACTCCCCCTTCAAGAGACCCTCGCAAACTTGCCCCCTGAGTGGCCGGAAGACCCCTCACCTGCCATACGAGCGGCCATCGAGAAGCGGGGCGAGAAGGCCGTCGTCATCGACGACGACCCGATGGGAACCCAGTCGGTTGCCAACGTATCCCTCCTCACGGAGTGGCCGGTCGACGCCATAGCGCACGAGCTCCAAAACGACCATCGCGGCGTCTTCATCCTCACGAACTCTCGCAGTATGCCCCTCGGAGAGGCGGTCGAGACCGTCGCGCTGGCAGGCCGAAACCTGCGTGAAGCCGTGGAGAGCACCGGTGAGAACACCATCGTCATCAGTCGCATCGACTCCACGCTTCGCGGGCATTATCCCAATGAGGTGGACGCGCTCACCAAAGTGTTCAGGCGACCCACCGCCCTCCAGGTCATCGTGCCGTTCTTCTTTCAGGGCGGACGCTACACCATCGACGACGTCCACTACCTCGCAGAGGGCGACTGGCTGACTCCGGTGGGACAGACGGAGTTCGCACGCGACGCCGCCTTCGGGTACAGCTCCTCGAACGTCTGCGAGTGGGTCGAGGAGAAGACGCAAGGGCGAATCCTGGCCGGACAGGTGGCCACCGTCTCCTTGGAGGACATTCGCGCCGGTGGCCCGCACCGCGTCGCCGAAAGGCTCCTCGAAATGCGCGACGTAAGAGTCTGCTTCCCCAACGCGGCGAGTATGCGCGACATCGAGGTATTCACGCTTGGAACCATGCTTGCCGAAGAGCAAGGCGGACAGTTTTTCTACCGGTCGTCGGCCTCCTTTCTCCAGGTTCGAGGAGGACTGGAGTCACGCCCACTCCTCTCATCGAGCGACTTGGCCGCCGAAGAGGGTGAAGGTGGACTCACCGTCGTCGGGTCGCACGTGAACGTCTCCACGAACCAGGTGGCGCATCTCCTCGATCAACAGGATGTCGTGGGTATCGAGGTCATGGTCGCGAACCTCATCGACGAAGCCACGAAGTCCGAAGAGATCGCGCGTGTTGCCGAGAGGATGAACGACGGACTCCGGCGCGGCCTCGACGTGGTGGTGTTCACAAGTCGCGAATCGCTCCTGACGCTTGGAGGAGACGCGAGCCTGTTGGCCGGAAGCAGGATATCGAGCGGTCTATCGGATATCATTCACCTGCTGGAGACGAGACCCCGCTATCTCGTGGCAAAGGGCGGCATCACCTCGTACGATATCGCCACTCGCTCACTCGGCGTCAAACGGGCGATGTGCATCGGCCAGATTCTTCCCGGAGTCCCCGTGTGGGAACTAGGGGATTCGAGCAGGTTTCCTGGGCTCAAGTACGTCGCATTCCCCGGAAATATCGGTGATCCCGACTGGCTCTCCCAAGTAGTCGCGAAGCTGCGAGGCGCTCCCGACCTCGCGTTTGCGCAATAAGGGGTTCTAGGAATGTCGATGATTCCCGGCTTTCTGAGACCCACGCCGGAGATGACGGAGCGGGACACCCGGACGGGCCTCCGCAACATGACGTGGCAGGCCGTCGCCGCCGCTGGCGCGGACGGCCTCGCGTCCGGAGGCTTCCTGGCGGCATTCGCCCTGATACTCGGCGCGTCAAACTTCCACATCGGCATCATGACCGCGATCCCGTTCATCGTGCAGCCGTTGCAGATCCTTGCAGTCGTCATGGTCGAACGCATCAGGATGCGCAAAATCGTAGCCGTGATCGCGTACTTCATCACGTACGCTACGTGGATACCCGTCGCGCTCATTCCCTTCATCATCGACGTGCCCAACACCGGGGCGGTCACCCTGCTGCTGTTCTTCATTGCCGTCCGCGGCGCCGCCATCGCCTTCGTCACGACCAGTTGGAACGGCTGGCTTAAAGACATCGTGCCCTTAAACATCATGGGAGACTTCTTCGCCAAGCGCTTGAGAGTTGCGACCATCGCCGCGGCCGTTACGGCCATGCTCGCCGCACTCTACATCGACTGGTGGAAGGGCTTCGCAGGCGAGTCCGACGAGATCTTCGGTTACTCCTACGCAATCCTTTTTGGCTGCATCATCCTGGGCTTCGGCGCGGTGCAGTTCATGGCGCGAATGCCGGAACCGCAAATGCCCAGACCGAGTGGGCCGTCTCGTTCAACCTTCCGCACCATCGCCGCGCCGTTCCGAGACAAGGAGTTCCGCGGCCTCATCAACTTCATGTTCATGTGGAACTTCGTCGCCCAGTTGGCAGTCCCGTTCTTCACCGTATACATGCTCGTGCGACTGGAGATGCCCCTATCGCTCGTCGTCGGATTGGGCGTCTTGAGTCAGTTGGCGAATGTCCTCTTCCTGCAGGTCTGGGGAGGGTTCGTAGACCGATTCGGCAGCAAGGTCATCCTCTCGCTCTCTTCGTCACTCTACTTCCTCGTCATCCTGGGCTGGACCTTCACGACGCTGCCGGACAAATACACCCTGACGATCCCCCTGCTGGTGGTCCTGCACATCCTCATCGGCATCGCCAGCGCCGGAATCAACATCGCCTCGACGACCATTCGCATGAAAATGTCCCCGCCTGCGGAGTCGACCTCCTACCTGACCGGAGTATCCCTGGCTGCCAGCATCGGCGCCGGCATCAGCCCCCTTATCGGCGGCGCGTTCGTCGACTACTTCAGCGTCCGACACCTCCAGATCGCCGTCGAGTGGGTCTCGCCCACGAGCACCTTCGATTTTCCGGCCCTCTTCCTCACCGGCTACGACTTCCTGTTCGCCATTGCCTTCATCTTGGGACTATTCACCATGGGCATGCTCGGCAAGGTCAAGGAGGAAGGAGAAGCTGACAAGGACGTGGTGATGGACGAGTTGCTGGCGCAGACAAGCTCGAACTTGAGGTCCCTCAACTCTGTGCCCGGACTGAGCGTACTGTCCCACTTCCCGATCTCCACACTCCGATACGTTCCCGGGATCCCTGGCCTCGATGTGGCGGTCGGCGTCACCGCATACCAGATAGCGTCATCCACAAGAACGGCGGTCGAAGCTGTGGCTCAAAGCGGTGAGGCAGCCAGACAGTTGCGGTCGACCGTTAGCCGTACGGTTTCGATCATTGCCGATCAGGTTGAAGACATCGGGGATGAGGCGGCAGATGTGGCGCTGGGTGCGACGCTAGGTGCAATGCAAGCGGTGCAGGAGGCCGGTATCGAGGCCGAGCGAGCGGCGGAAGCTGCCGTCCACGGAACCCTCGAAGCCCTTGGTAGGACGGGAGCGGCTCCGCTCGACGCCCTTCGGGGCGTCACGTACGGTGTGATGCGCGGCGCAGGCGAGATTAATCTTCAGGTCGGCGAAGCTGCTGCACAGGCCATCGAGGCCGCGCGAAATGCCGCTTCCGAGGTCGGATTGTCCAAGGAAGAGGCCGCCCTGTATGCCGCCCAAGTGGCTGTCGAGGCGGCCAAAGACCTGGGAAGTCGAGAGGAAGCCGAAGTGAAGCAGGCCGTACTCGGACATCTCATTGAAACCCCGGAGTCGGGGACGGACGAAACGGACACAAGCACATAGCAGCTTGCTTGGCTGCATCTCCGGCCGCCTGACCCCTACGCCAGCCGTTCGATGACCACCGTCGCTATGCCGAGGAACAAGAGAATTCCCATGATGTCGGTGAACGTCGTGATGAACACCGCCGACGACACCGCCGGATCGTGCCCCGCCTTCCTCAACAATAGCGGCACGCCCGCGCCCGTCAGTCCGGCGATCACCATATTGCCCAGCATGGCGACCGCGAGCACCACCCCCAGCATATAGTCGCCCTTCCAGGCATACGTCGCAATCCCGACCAGCAGGCCGAACAGCAGACCGTGTGCCGCGCCGAGCATCAGTTCCCGCGACACGAGCTTCATTCCCTGCGTGCTTGGAAGCTCCCCCAGCGCCATGCTGCGGACGGCCAGGGTCAGCGTCTGAATACCGCCCATTCCTCCCTGGCTCGTCACGAGCGGAAGCAACACCGCAAGAGCGACCACCCTTCCTATAGCCGTCTCGAACAACCCAATCGCGAGGGCCGCTAGGAACGCGGTCGCCAGGTTGACGCCCAGCCAAGGCAGTCGGCTCTTGAGCGCCCCACTCAGAGGACCGAACACCGCTTCATGGCCCACGCCCGCCAGCCTGTACATGTCCTCCGTCGCCTCTTCCTTCAGAACGTCCAGCACGTCGTCACCCATGATGATGCCGCGCAGGACACCGTTTGCATCCACGACCGGAAGCTCGTTCACGTTATATCGCTGCATGATCCGCGTGCACTCTTCCTGGTCGGTGTCGACCGTCACTGAGACCACGTCGGCACGACAAAGTTCGTCGACGGTCTGTTTGTGACGGGCCAGTGCAATATCCACGATGGCAACATGACCGACCAGTTTCTCTTCCTCATCCAATACTAGTGCGTAGCTGGTTGCCACGGCGTAACGGGCGCGCATGCGGATCACGTCTAAGGCCAGCACCGCCGTCAAGTTGCGATTCACCGCGAGAAACTTCGGATTCATGATTGTCCCGGCGGTGTGATGTCCATACTTCAGCGAGGGAGTCAAAACAGGACTCTCGGCTGTTGCTTCGAGAGCCTGAACGGTCTGAGCGCCCAGGTTGTCGTGCAGGCCATTCGTCGCGACAGCAGCATTAGTCTTGTTCAGCACGTTGATTAACAAGCGCGGGGCCGAGCTTGCGACCGTTTGAGCCGCCTCATCTGGTTCAACGTATTCGAAGACTTTTGCCGTTGCTTGGTAAGTCATCCCGCCGGCTATGTCCTGGAGAGTTTTCCTTGGCGGATCCACAGGCAGGTCGCGCTGGCCGAAACCTGTGATGATCCTTGCCCTGCCACTATTCTGTATATCATCCGCGTACCGTCCCTCGCCCCGCAAGAACTATATGGTTCCGTATATTGGCAAAGTGAACATATATAAGACTTGTCCGAGTACGTCTATTCTGCTCATATTCACAGGTCGGTGATATCATGGTTCTGCAATCTATGCATGGAGCCGGACATGTTCGACTTTCACACGCATACCTTTTTGAGCGACGGCGTTCTCTCTCCCGTCGAGCTCATTCGCCGCGCCCACGTCATGGGGTATCGGGTCATGGCCATCACAGACCACGTCGGCCACGGTAATCTCGAATTCGTCGTCAAGACCCTCATCAAGGATTGCGAAGTCGCCTCGAAACAGTGGGACATCCTCGCCATGCCCGGAGTCGAGATCACTCACACGCCCAAGGACGAAATCGACTACCTCGCCCGCGCTGCGCGTGAGCTGGGCGCGCGGGTCATCAACGTTCACGGAGAGACGATTAACGAACCCGTCGAGCCGGGCACAAACTACGCCGCCGTATCCTCCGCCCACGTCGACGTCCTCGCCCACCCCGGCCTCATCCACCCCGAGGACGCCCAGATTGCCGCCGACAACGGCATCTTCCTCGAGGTGTCCGCGCGAAAGGGCCACGGCATGGCAAACGGCCACGTCGTCCGCATGGCCAAGAGCGTGGGAGCGCAGTTGCTCCTGGACTCCGACGCCCACGAGCCGGGTGACCTCCTATCACCCTCCTACGCCATGAAAGTAGCCCGTGGCGCCGGACTGGACGAGCACGAGGCGAAGGCCCTCCTCGAAGACGGTCCGCGATCCCTGCTGGAAAAGATCGGCGTCCCATACTACGGAGACTACACGTTCCAGTTATGAAATAACTCAAGAACATGCGTTGTTGAGTTCTCAATAGAGGACTGGAAGAAAACACGTTCGCCCTGAGCATGTCGAAGAGGAGTTCATGGTTAGACAAGCTCACCATGAATGAATTTGCAAACTTCGCAAACACCCTCTTACACATCAGTCATTCCGGCGTAGGCCGGAATCCGGAAGAGGTGGTTGGAGCCGGCTCCAATTTTCTTTGTCCCCCAGTCCCGTTAGCAATACAGTGGTCACCATGCTAGAAGTCAAAGCATCCGAAGCAAAGTCACGTTTCTCCGAGCTCCTACGAATGGTCAAGCACGGAGAAACCATTGCCATCACCCGACACGGCAAGGTGGTCGCTCACCTAACACCCGCTTGGGCCCAAGATCGCGCGAGTCGAAAGGCGGCGGTTGAGAAATTCCGCCAGCGTAGGGCAGGGTGGAGGCGTGTCGAATTCTCCACCGAAGAAATACTCGCCGCTCGACACGACGGCCACCGCATGTGAGCGCGCCGCGATCAATGTATCGGTCGATGTCGTGTGACTTTCTGACGCTCAGAAAATTCCATCGCCCGCAAGAACACCGCTCTCGGTCTAGTGTCCTGTGTCAGAGATTCATCGAACAAATCTGCGCGTAAGCATTCCCTCTCCCGTCGTGGGAGAGAGCTAGAGTGAGGGTGATCCCGCGGACACGTCAGTCACTTTATACGACGAACTTCAAAAACAGGACACCAACCTACCCCGCCAGCCACTCGCCCAGAGGGCCGCGGTTCTTCTCCAGCCACGCCACGTTCAGCCGTATCGCCTCCAGGGCCTGCCGGATCGTCCGATCCGCCGCAGGGACGGGGTTGTCCGTGAAGAACTTCTCCACGTCCTCCAGCTTCTCCTGCGTCGTGAACCTTCCGGCGGTGCTCACGAGGGTCATCAGCCCGAAGCCGCCCTCGCCGTACCGGCGGTCGAACTCCGACCAGTTTGCCTTGAGGAACTCCCACGCATGGTCCTTCCCCTTCGGGTTGCCCGCCATCCTCGCCATGATCCCAATGGTGTTGTGGGTACGGACGAAGTCGGTGTCCAGCGAGCGTTCGAGCGTGGTCATGAGCAAGTCGGCGTCTTCGAACTCCGTGAGCGCGCCGAGCAGCCTCACCTTCTCCTCTTCCAGCGTCGCGTCCTGCTCCAGCTTCCACATCGCGTGGTACACGTCGCTGTCGCCCTCTTTGGCCGTGAGGCTGAGGATGACCCTGCGGATATCGGGGTTCACCTTGCTCTGGTCATTGGCGTACTCTCCGAACCTTCGTCCCGCCTCCGCCAGCGTATTGGGGTCTCCGTAACCTCCAAGTCCGCCCAGCACCGTGCTGCGGAGCAGCGCGTCGAGATGCCCCTCGCCCGGCTTCGGGTCCCAGCCCACACGTGCTCCCGCAGGTCCGAACAACTCTCGCCCGAACCGTCGATACGCCTCGAAGAACGGCTCGTCCGACAGGAGATTGTCCAGTGCGCCTAAGTTCGCCCCGAGGTCGCCCCACACGTAGGCGTGGTCCTCGTTCACATAGGCCTGGGCGATTTCGAGGAACTCGCTGGCCGGCTGGATGCCCGCCTTCGCCAGGGCGTACGCGTCGCTCTGGATGCCCAGCCGGTCGACGGCTGACAGTTCGAGGCTCTCGATGGCGGGACGCAGCAGCGCGAGGTCGTCGCTCCGGTACTTCACCCGGAAGAACCCCGTCTGCTCAGGGTTGATCTTCACCCAGTCTTCCGTCCCGCCTCCTACGTTTAAGCTCGCCGACCGTCCCCGCTGAAGCGTGGACGCCATCTCGCCGCTCTGCCCCGACCTTGCCCGAAGCGGCACGTGCCAGAGGGTGTCGTCCTCTCCGGCATCGTCGATGATAGAGTCGTAGACGAACCGCCTCTGGTCTACCGAGACGGTGATCTCCGTTTCGTCGCGCTCGATCTTCGCGTCGAGGTATGGGTACCCCGTCTGGTGCAGCCACGTCTCCATCATCTCAGAGACAGGCTCTCCCGACGCCGCGCCGAGTGCGTCCCACAGGTCTCCCGTGTCGGCGTTGTCGTAGCTGTACTTCACGAGGTAGTCGTGAAGTCCCTGCTGAAAGTTCTCGGACCCGAGAAAGTCCTCCAGCATCCGTAGCACGGAGCCGCCCTTGCTGTAGCTGATGGCATCGAAGAGCTGGCCTATCTCGGCGGGGTTCTTGACCTCTTGGTGGATGGGGTGCGAGTTCTTCAAGCCGTCGAGGCTTAGGGCACGGGTCGTGTCTTGCGAAACGAAGCTCGTCCAGGTATCCCACTCCGGGAAGAGATGGTCGACCGCCTTGTCGCCCATCCACGACGCGAAGCTCTCGTTCAACCAGAGGGCGTCCCACCACGCCATGGTGACGAGGTTCCCGAACCACTGGTGCGCCATCTCGTGGGACACGATGCTCGCCACGATCTGCTTGGTGCCCGCCGACGTGTTCTCCTCGTCTACGAGTATGGCGATTTCGCGGTAGGTGATCGCTCCCCAGTTCTCCATCGCGCCCGCCGCGAAGTCGGGTATGGCGATGTGGTCCATCTTTTCGAGCGGGTAGGGGATGCCGAAGTACTCGTTGAAGTACCCCAGCAGGTCCACCGACACGTCCAGCGCGAACCGTCCCTGCTCCTCCTTGCCGCGCGTCGTATACACGCGCACGATCGTGCCGTCGTCCGCCGTTCGCTCCACGCAGCTAAGCTCGCCGATGATGAAGGCCAGCAGGTACGTCGACATGATGGGCGTCTCGCCGAACTCCAGCTTCTTCAGTCCCGGCTCGACCTCGCTCTCCCGCACGATGCTCATGTTCGACACCGCGACGAGGTCGGACGGTATGATGAGCGTCACCTTGAACGTCGCCTTGATGTCAGGCTCGTCCCAGCACGGGAACGCCCGACGCGCGTCCGTCGCCTCCAACTGCGTGGTGGCAAGGTACTTCTCCGTCCCGTCCGAGTCGGTGTACCTGCTCCGGTAGAACCCGCGCAGTTTATCGTTCAGCTCCCCCGTGAACTTGATGTGCAGTCGGGCCTCTCCGGCGGAAAGCTCATCATCGAACCCCAGCGTGACGGTCTCCTCTCCCTTGTCGAAGTCGATGCAGCCCGGCTCGACACTCGACCCATCGGCCAGCCTCAGCCGCGCCTCCTGGATCTCGATCTCATCCGCGTTCATCACGATCTCGCTCGTTGCCTCACGAATCTCGATATCAATGTCAACCTCACCGCGAAAGGTGAAGGTCTCGAAGTCGGGCTGGAGCGTCAGATCGTACGCGGACGGTCGGACGTTTGTCGGCAGCATGGTCGGTGTGGTCATGTTCGATTCCTCTCGGTTATTCAGAAACTGTTACTTGCCCTTCCAAACGGGCTTGCGCTTCGCGGCGAAGGCTTTGGGCCCCTCCACGAAGTCCTCGGAGTCGCGGGCCTTGCGGAACTCGCTGTACTCCCGGTTGATGGCGATGTCCAGGGTCGATTCGAGGCCTTCGAGCGCTACCTGCTTCATCGCCCGCACGGACAGTGGCGCGGCCTCCATGATCTCGGTGGCCCACCGCTCCGCCGTTGGCATGAGGTCGTCTTTCGTGGCGGCAACCTCGTTCACCAGCCCCCAGCGATGCGCCTCCTCAGCCGTGATCGGCTTCCCGCTCAGCAGGATGCCCATCGCGATGTTCAACGGCGCCTGCCGCACGATACGGTGAGGGCCGCCACCACTGGCGACCAATCCGACTCGCGCCTCCGGCAGTCCGAAACGCGCGTCCTCCGTGGCCACGATCAGGTCGCACGATAGCGCCAGCTCGAATCCTCCTCCGAGCGCGTATCCGTGCACTGCGCCAATGATCGGCTTCCAGCACGTGAAGTCCTCCGTGATGCCCCCGAACGGGTAGAGATGCGCGTCGGGATAGGGCTCTCCCGGCTTTCCGTGCTCGGCCATGTACTTGAGATCGTTGCCGGCGCAGAACGCTCGCTCCCCTGCGCCGCTCAGGATCGCCACGAGAACGTCGTCGTCGTCACGGAAGTCCGTGAACGCCTCCCGCACCTCGCGGTTCCCGTCCGGGTGCAGCGCGTTCAGCTGCGAAGGCCGATTGAGCGTGACGTAGGCAATCCGGTCTCGCTTCTCATATAGGATATGCTCGAACTCCATTCCCGCCTCCTTCAGATAACAATCCGCTCGCGTCCGGGCCGCGCCCTTTCCCGCCGGATGATCGCGTTGATCTCTTCCACCGCCTCGTCCAATCGGCCGGTCCGGTTCACGACCACATAATCATATTTCTCCGCCTCTTCGATCTCCCTCGCCGCCGTCTCCAGCCTCACCTTGAGCGTTTCCGACGACTCGGTCTTTCTCTGCGTCAAACGCTGCTCCAATTCAGCCATATCCGGCGGTGCGAGGAACACATAGACCGCCCCCGGCACGAGCCTGCGGATATTGTCTCCCCCCTGCACGTCGATCTTGAGAATCACGTCCTGCCCCCGCGCCAGCGCCTCACGCACCGGAGACTTCGGCACCCCGTAGAGATTCCCGTAGACCTTCGCCCACTCCAGCAACTCGTCATTGACAATCATGTCTTGGAACTCGTCTCGGCTGACGAAGATGTAGTCGACGCCGTCGACTTCGTTCTCACGCTTTGGCCGGGCGGTCGCCGTCACGGCGAAGTGATAGGGCGCGTCCGACGCCTTCATTCGTTCGAGGACGGTGTCCTTACCGACGCCGGACGGGCCGGATATCACGACCAGTAGGGGAACGCCTTCATCCGGCGAGGTGTCCACCGCGCTCACGAAGACGGCCCGGACACGGATTCGAGAGTTCTCCAGAACGTCGGGTACGACACGTCCGCAGCGTCTGCCTCGTCGATGGAGGTCTCGCCGTCCGAGATCGTGCCCGCAATGCCCATGGTCATAGCGATACGGTGGTCTCCGAAGCTCCTGACGTCTGTGCCGCGCAGCTTGCGCCCGCCCCGGATGACCATGCCGTCGGAGATCTCCTCGATGTCGGCTCCCAGGCCTGCCAATCCCTTTACGGTTGCCGTGATCCGGTCGGACTCCTTGACGCGCAGTTCCTCCGCGTCCCGGATGACCGTCTCGCCCTTCGCCCGAGCCGCCGCCAGCGCAAGTACGGGAAGCTCGTCGATCAACTGCGGAATGATGTCGCCCGCGATCTCCACGCCTCGGAGGTCGGACGACTCGACGATGATGTCCGCCGCCGGTTCCGACTTGTCCTCGACGACGTTCTCCATGCGGAGGGACGCTCCCATCGACTGGAGGACTTCAATGACTCCCGTTCGGGAAGGATTTATTCCAACGTTGTTGAGCCTGATGCTTGCGTTCGGGTGAGCCGCTCCGGCCACCATCCAAAAGGCGGCAGAGCTGATATCGCCCGGAACCCTGACGTTCGTGGCTGTCAAGTTGGAAGTCTGCACGGAGACGGAAAGGCCGTCGATGTCCACGTCCGCGCCCATGTATCGCATCATCCGCTCGGTGTGGTCACGCGACTGGCCGGGCGACCGCACGACGGTGCGTCCATTCGCGTACAACCCAGCTATGAGGATAGCAGACTTGACTTGCGCGCTCGCCACCTTGAGATCGTACTCGATGGCGTTCAGGTCGCCTCCCCGCACCGACAGCGGCAGGAGGGTATCGCCGTTGCGTCCCATGAAGCCCGCTCCCATCTCTCGGAGAGGATCGACGATGCGCCCCATCGGTCGCGACCTCAATGAATCGTCTCCCGTCAGCACCGACAGGAACGATTGCCCGGCCAGCAGTCCCGCCACCAGTCGCGTCGTCGTCCCGCTGTTGCCCGCATAGAGCACGTCCGACGGTTCTTGGAGTCCGTTCAGGCCGACTCCAGCGACCTCGAAGCAGTCTTCGTCCGAGCACATGTCGCAGTCGCTGCATTCGGTGATCTTGACGCCCAGTCCTTGCAGGCATCCGAGCATCGACGTGCGGTCGTCCCCGACGCAGAAGTTGGAGACATGCGCGGTACCATCCGCGATGGAGTTGAGCAGCGCCGCCCGGTGGGAGATCGACTTGTCGCCGGCCGTGGACACCGTTCCTTCCAACCGGTCACTGTGTCGTATGGTCCGATTCATCTGTTCGTCTCGTTCCTCTTTCCCTTGTATTGCCAGGGATCACCCTTGCCCGCTTCCCTGATGTCCCGCACCCGGCCCGCGAGCCTGCTGCCGACGAACATGCTGGCGAAAGACTCTCCGGACGAGGGCGCGCGCGGTCCGTCGTCTTCCACGATGGCGCCGAGCTCCAGCTTGGCTCGTTCCTCCCACGCATGTACCAGAGTCTCCTCGACCTGCTCTTTCGGGCCCTGCGCCAGGCTTCGGTACGATTCCAGCGTCTCGATCATCCGGCTGATCCACACGCCGACGGACTCCGTGTTGCCCTCGATCTCCGTCGCCAGTTCCACCGGGTCGACCGACGCCAGCTTCGACATCTCATCGAACTCGTTGGCGACCAGCTTCGACATCTCACGCCAAGAAGGACTCTCCGAAGCCATGCTCATGAGCGCCGACGAAAGCAGCGACGGCATGATAGTCACCGCAGCGGTATAGGAGTCGTGCTCGTGGGGGTCGAGAAACAGCGGTTTTGCACCCAGCGCCTCGACGAGGCCCACGACGGTCCTGATCGCGTCGGGGCGTGCTGTCGCGGAGGGCACGAGGCAGTAGTCTGCGCCCTCGAAAATGCCTCCGTCCGCCGCGTCGAGATCGGCGACTGGGGTCCGCACCAACGGGCGGCCCGCCACAAAAGTCGTGTCCTCGCGGAAGCAGGCGTCCGCCCATTCGAGGGACTGCACCATAGAGAGGGCAGTATTCGTAACGCGGCAGTCCTGTTCCAGTATGGGCCCGATGGCCTCCATGAGCTCCCGCGTCTCACCTGCAGGTGTGTCGAGGATTACCAGTCTCGCGCCGTCCAGCGCGTTGCCCAGGTGCCCGCCCACCGAATCGAATGCGCCTGTCTCGGTGGCCTTCTCACGCCACTTCCGGTTCCCCGACGTGCCGACAAGCTCGGTCTCCTTCAGGCCGATGGCCTTGATTCCAAGCCCCATAGACAGGCCGATGCTGCCCGACCCGATGATCGTGATTCTGTCCATACCCGCCGTCTTTTCCCCTCTCAGTATCAAAGATTGAACCAGATTAGCCCCAAATCTGTCCACCAATGATGATCATCGCAAGCACATTGACCAGGGGTCTCATGATGGGCACCAGCAGGCTCCCGGTCGGCAGGATGAAACCCGAAAGGACCAGGACCATCAGTATCAACGGACCCCACCGCTCCAACCGGCTCCATTGCAATGCCGTATCACGGGGCAGGAGCCCTTGCACGACCTTGAATCCGTCGAGCGGCGCTACGGGTATAAGGTTGAACGCCGCCAGCAGGATGTTGATGAAGATGAGCGATCCGAGGAGGTAGGCCCAGAAACCGCCCGGCTCGCCGCCGAAGATCGAGAACCCCACGATGCCGGGGCTGAGGAGCCCGATCTTGACCGGAATGGCGCACAGAGAAGCGACGATCACGTTGGATATCGGTCCGGCGAATGACACCGCCGCCATGCCGGACCTCATGTGGCTGCCGAACCGCGCCGGGTTCACCGGAGTTGGCCTGCCCCAGCCGAATCCGACCACCACGATCATGATGGTGCCCGCCGGGTCGAGATGGGCCAACGGGTTCAGCGTGAGCCTTCCCTGGTTCTTTGCGGTGCTGTCTCCGAGCAGGTTTGCGCTCAGGGCATGACTGAACTCGTGGACGGTTATCGCCGCGACGATGGCGAGCGTGAACGCCAGTAGCGTAAAGACGGCATTCGTCGGCTCGGAGCGAAGCTGATCGAGAACGACGAAAAGCAACGGCTACTGTCTCAACGCAAAGACGGGACGATATTCATCGCCCCGTCTCCGCATCGCATACTCGCCTTGTAGAAGTTGGGTGTTCCGGTGTCTATTGTGCGGCACAGGCGCAACCGCCGCCGCCGCCGCCACCGCAGCCACCACCGCCGCCGACGAGCACAACG
>VXLM01000055.1:13988-14405 GCA_009841605.1 Dehalococcoidia bacterium | reverse complement strand
TGTTTATAAGAGTCTGTTGTTTTTTTATTTTTTCGTCATGCCCATCCATCTCCACTTTATCATCGTCTTTGATGGCCGTTGTAGGGGCGATTCGCGAATCGCCCCTACCAAGCAAAAATCCTTAGGCCGTTTAGTCGGGATGTTCAAGACCGTGACGACCAAACAGGTCAATCTTGCCCGGGGTACACGCGGTCAACGGCTATGGCAGCGCAATTACTACGAGCGCGTCATTCAGAATGATGAGGAATGGAATCGAGCTCGGGAGTACATATCCTTCAATCCGACGCAGTGGGAATTCGATGCGGAGAACCCCAATGCGACCCCGTAGGGGGGGGGGGGGGGGGGGGCGGCGCGCCCACCACCATCGCCGAGCGATCAACAACACAAAACAAGGACGCAGAGGGTGGGGGTGGGGGT
>VXLM01000055.1:0-13978 GCA_009841605.1 Dehalococcoidia bacterium | reverse complement strand
GATGCGGAGAACCCCAATGCGACCCCGTAGGGGCGATTCGCGAATCGCCCTCCCTCACATCGTCAGTCGCCGATACAGGAACAACAATCTCCGTGGGAGTTGGAGGATGTCGTCGAGGATCTCGTAGCCCATGTCCTGGCACATGGTGGCGAGGTAGTCGTGGCCGTTCTTGTCGACCGTTAGCGCGAAGGCCGTGATGTCCTTGGCCTTGGCCTCGTCGAGGGCCATCTTGGTGTCGTGGACTGCGTACTCCTTCTCCACCCCTTCGCGGCTGTAGCCCCTGTCCTGTGGCCTGCCGTCGCTGATGAGGAAGAGGAGCTTTGTCTTGGCGTCGAGCGCGTCCAATTTGGTAGTCGCGTGGCGGATGGCCGGCCCCATGCGCGTGGCGTGCAGAGGCGACACTCGGTCGATACGTCTCTTGATGCTGTCCGAGAAATTCTCCTCGATGTCCTTGATGGTGTAGAACTCGACGTTCTCCCGCCCGTAGCCGGAGAAGGCGTAGATGCCGTACCGGTCGCCCACCGCCTCCAGGGCGTTGATTAGGAGGACGCAAGCCTCCTTTTCCAGGTCGATGATCCGCTTGTACGACCGCCGCATCCCCTCGCCGCGCCGCGTCCGCAGCCACGTCATGTACTCCACCGGATCGTCCGGGGCGTCCCAGTCCTCGCCCTTGCGCGACTCGTCGACCGCCTCCGCAGTCGAGGCGCTCGTGTCCAGCAGGAAGACGACCGCAACGTCGCGCTGCACCTTGTTGCGACGCCAGTACAGCTTGTCGCTGGGGCTTGAGCCGGTACGGATATCGACCATCGCCTCGATCACGTCGTCGATGTCGATCTCCTCGCCATCCTCGAGCTTGCGCTGCTTGCGGAACATCTCCGGCACGAGTAGCTCGAACTGCCGCCGTATCTGGTTCACCAGCGTCGAGTAGCCCGCGAGGGTCTGGCCGTAGTACGCGGGGTCGCCCTCGCTCATCTGCTTCTGCCGCACGATGCACCATCGCGGCTTGTAGTCCTCCGCGCGGAAGTCCCACTCATCGTAGACGAAGGTCTGCGGCTCGTCGGGGTCGATGGGCCCACCGTCCTCGTCGACGTGCACGAACTGTCCCTGTCCGCGGTCGGGGTGCGACGGCGCAGTCATGCTGGCCTCTTTGAGCATGTTCTGTGCCATGTCTGCCGTCATGTCCTCGGCCTCGCCGAACTCCATCGCGTCGAGGTCGAGCTCCGCGCTGTTCTGGATCAGCTCCTGGAGCATTTCCTGCGTGATCTCCTGCGTATCGCCGTCGACAGAGCCTTCGGTGCCCTTCTGCAGCCGAAGCTGTTCGAGGAGCTGCACCATCTCCGGCTTGAAGTCGCCGCGATAGTCCACGTCCTGGCTGGTCTCGTACTCCTGCTCTCCGGGCGATTTCTCCTGCGACTCCGCACCGAGGCCTTCCATGAGCGACTGGATGATGTCGTCCTCAGCCTCCGACTCCATCGACGTCTCATCGGCGTCGTCGCCAAGATCGAGGTCCTGGAACTCGTCCTCGTCGAGAAGGACGTTTGGTATCTGGATGAGCACGGCGTAGATGCGCAGCATCGCCTCCGCCGTGTCCTCCACGGTCGTTCCGAATGCGTTGGCCCTCCGAGCGATGGAAGCGATCTTGCGCGCCTCTTCGATGTACTCCACCGGAGTGGGAAGGCTTTCGTCCGCCCGCAGCGTCACCCGCACGAGGAACTCGACCATCGCCTCGCGAGCGGGCATCTGCGTGATCTCGGGCCGCGCCCCTAGGGCGTCGCCCTGCACACGAGCGTAGCTCCGTCTCATGCCGAGGTACTCGGTCAGCACTCGAATATCGAGCCGCCCGCCCTCGATGATCGTGAACAGGTCGAGCGAGAGTCTTCTGTCCTCCAGCAGACTGAACAGACGCTGGATGTCGGTCACCCATTCGGTCCCGTCTCCGTTCGACTCCGCGGTCTCCAGCACTTCCCTTTCGAGCCTGAACCTCAGGTCTTTGAAGACCGTCGACGGCGTATCGAACTCGAACCAGAAGCTGCCGAACTCCAGCCGCGCCACCTGGTGCGTCGATACCACCTTGAAGAGCGCGAAGTTCTCTTCCTTCGTCTCATACCGGTCGGCGATGGCGGGAACGTAGACGGTTGACCCCTCCGTCGTCGGAGAGTCGGGTGCGAGCCACCCGATGCGCTTTTCCGCCAACTCCTCGCTAGCCGCGACCTTCACCTCGGCTCCCGCGAGGGCCTGGCAATACATCTCCATGAGTTCCTTGATACGCTCGAACTCGATATTCGCAGAGAGCGCGTCAAGCTCGCTCTGCGAGTGGGCCGATTCCAGGCGGAAGTAGGCCATCCCCGCATCACGGTTTCGCTGAAGGATGCGGATGCCTTCGAGGTACCACTGCCGGAGTTGAAGGATCGTCACCCTTTCGAGGGCCTTCGGGCAGCTCTTGATGAAGTCGGGGATCGCGCTCGGCGCGTGCTCCATGAGGTCTTCCGACATCTCAAGCACGTACTCGTGGTACTCGGTGTCGAGCTCCCACAGCGCCTGGGACACTTCCAGCATCGCGCCCGCGAGGTTGCCGACGCCGCTCTCACGCAGCGCGTCTGCCAACGCTATGAAGCGTCCGCGCTGACTTGCCTGCACTCTCGGCAAGGAGCGGGCCGTGGCGTCGAACACGCTCTTGACCTGCCTCCATCCCGTCTCCGCGACCGAGTACGACAGGCCGATGAAGGCCTGGTTGTGCTCGCCAAGCGCGGGGAAGATGCGCTCCCCAAGGACGATGCAGTCGGTCGCTACGTCGTACGACCGGCGCGACACGTACTCCAGAAACGCGACAAACCGGTCGAGGTCCTCGATTTCGAGCGACTGCACCAGCTTGGGACTGGAATCGAAGAACTTGCAGGCCAGAGTACCCGACTTCCAGGTGCCCTTGTACAGCCTGCGGCCCATCATCGCCCAGGCCTCGACGTGTCGCGCCCGGAGCTTCTCCAGGGTGCCATGACTCGCGTTGAAGTAGCACGCGGCCAGGGTCGGGGAGTCCTGGCAGAGCCGTAATCCACACTCAGCCCACTCCTCGAAGCGGCTGAACGGCATCAGGCTCACGATCTTGGCGCTTGACTTGTAGTATTGCGCGGCGGATTCCCACGAGCGAACGGTCTGGCCGGCCAGCCGGATGCCCATGTCCGCCCACATCGAGAGCTGCTGTGAGTTCAGCAGGTCGGACATCTTGTGCCACGACTTGTCGAACTCGTCGAGGGTAAGGGGAGGGTACTGCCCAAGGGCCGTCCGAACTCGTTGGCGGACTGCTTCTATGTCTTCCACAGGTCCTCCCCGTCGTCGACTGTCTTTAGGATGCGGACGAAGCCTTCCAATATCATCCCCGTCGCGCCCCAGATGAGATGCCCGTTGTGGGCATAGGTCGCCCGACGTTCGACGCTTCCGTTTACAAGCCGCGTGTCGTCCCGGAGATTTCGCCCGTTCAGGATGGCCTCCAGCGGCACCTCGACCACCTCTGCCACCTCGATGTTTGGCTTGAAGTCGTACCCGCCGGGGATGGCCCCCACGTAGGGAGTCACCACGAAGTCAGATATCGTAATGATATCGTCCAACTCGCCCAGCACCGTCACGTCCGCCGGGTCGATGGACATCTCCTCCCACGTCTCACGGAGGGCGGTGTCCAAGATAGTCGCATCTCCGGACTCCCAGCCCCCGCCGGGGAACGCGATTTCGCCCTTGTGCTTCTCGACGTGCTCACTCCGCTTGTTGAACAGTATATGAGGCATTCCGTCCTTGGGGTACACGAGCATCAGGACGCCCGCGCGGGCCATGGAGGAGTTGTCAATCGAGCGTTTGCGATGCCGCGCCAGTGCCTGTCGGATTGCAGACTCTACTGTGGTTGCTGGCATTGCTTGGGTTGGCATAGGGTACGTGGGGCAGCACTAGCTTACGATTGGTGCCGGGACATTCGAGGCTGCTTGGTACGCAAAATCACTCGAATATGGAATTGATCACCTCGTCCACGCTGGCCTGCAGGGAGTGATCGTCCGTAACGGCCCAGTTGACCGCGACCTGACATGCACGTCGAGGCTCGATGCCTCCCGCGATCATCTTCCCGGCGTAGATCAGCAGGCGCGTGCTTGCACCCTCGGCAAGGCCGTGCTCCTTGAGGTTCCGCACCTTCTCGCCGAGCTTGGCGAGACCCATCGCAGTCTCCTCGTCGACGCCCGACTCGTGGGCGACGATCTCGGCCTCGGTATCCTTCGGTGGATAGCCGAACTCAATGGCGACAAAGCGCTGCCTCGTGCTGTGCTTGAGGTCCTTCAGCGCGCTCTGGTAGCCCGGGTTGTAGGACATCACCAGCAAGAATCCATCTGCGGCCTCGAGAAGCTCGCCCTTCTTCTCCACCGGCAGGATGCGTCGGTGGTCGGTGAGCGGGTGAATGAGCACCGTCGTGTCCTTGCGCGCCTCGACTATCTCGTCGAGGTAGCAGATCCCGCCGGCCTTGACCGCGCGCGTCAGCGGCCCGTCGATCCAGATCGTCTCCTCGCCCTGCAGGAGGTAGCGGCCCACGAGGTCGCTGGCCGTCAGGTCCTCGTGACACGCGATGGTCACAAGCGGCAGATTGGTGTTGGACGCTCCGTCGCCTGAGACTCCGTCATTCTGGGAGACCCTCGTCATCGGCTGCCCAAGTCGGTAGGACATGTACTCGACGAACCGGGTCTTTCCGCAGCCGGTCGGCCCCTTGAACAGTACCGGAATCTTCGACCGGTACGCGGCCTCGAACAGCTCCACCTCGTCGCCGATTGGCACGTAGTACGGCTCCTCGGTGAGGTGGTACTCCTCGATGATGTAGCTGCGATAGATAGTCTGTGTCTTGGTGGTCATCGTGTAGTCTAATTCCTAGTTGTGCGGCGCTCGCTCGCGCCAAAGGTTCGTTACCTCTCGTCGCAGCCCTTCAAGACTGCCGCCGTTGTCAATGACCGCGTCGGCGAACTCAATTCGCTCCCGCTCCGTCGCCTGAGAACCGATACGCGCCCTGATGGCCTTCTCGTCCAGTCCGCTCCTTGCTCGCACCCGTGCAACAACGTCGTCTTCGGGCGCGGTGACAACCCAAATCTCGTCAAGCATCCGCGTCCATCGAGACTGCTGTTTGATCGCCTCCACGAGAAGCGGGACCTCAATGACGGCGACCGACGTTTCCTCAAGCTCAAGTTTCGCGATGCGCTCCTCCAGGAGTCGCCGGACGATGGGGTGGATGATCCCATTCAGTCTCTCGCGGGCCTCCTCATCGCCGAACACGATGCCGCCGAGCGTCTTCCGGTCGATTCTTCCGTCCGCGTCGAGGACACCTTCCCCAAACGCTTCTACGACCTCCCGCCATCCGGGCGTTCCGGGTTCATATGCCTCGTGGGCAACCTTGTCGGCCTCGATGATCTCGGCCCCCAACTCGTTGAGGAGCCGGGAGACCTCCGATTTGCCAGTCCCGATACCGCCTGTAAGTCCGATGACGAACATAGCCCCCCGCCACCGATTCCAACCAGCACATCATAGCAACGCCCTTGAATGAGGGTCAAGCAAAGGGGCCCTCTCCAAACTTATCTCTGCCGCCGTCACCCGTCCTACTTGCGAAGGCAGAATCTGGAGGAATGTCACCTAACACCGACGTAGCCACAGTGAACTTTCGTCTGCACAACGTATCACGATACTGACGCCACTCACCGTTGTGCTAGAGTGGAAAGACACGACCACTCACCAAGTCCCCAGCACCCAGCACCCCATGTCCGCCATCGAGCCCAAGAAAGGCATCCTCTTCGGCATAGCGTCGGGATTCGTCGCTATCACGTGCTGTGTTTCGCCGGTCGTGCTTGTGCTGCTCGGGGTCGCGACGGCGGCCGAGGCGGTCACGCTCGGCGACACGCTGTACTACGAATTTGGATGGTTCTTCCGCACGGCGGGGCTGATCGTGGCCGTGATCGCCGTCGTCCTCTTCCTGCGGGGTCGGAACCAGTGCACCATCAATGGCGCGCTGAGGTATCGCTGGATGCTTGTAATCCTCGTGGCGTCGGGAGCGGCCACCTACGCCGGGCTCTTCTGGTTCACCAAGTACCTCGGCATCTGGTTCGGCTGACTCCGCCGGGGCCGCCCGGCAGAGCTGCTCCTTATCCCGTAACTGACGTGGGGAACGGGAAACGGAATTGTAGCTACAGTCCCGCCCTGATTCCCTGTCATTCCGAGCGCAACGAGGAATCTAAAATCCACAACCGCAAAACCGGGCAGCAAGGACCACGCCGCGCATTTCTCACGAAGTCTGAACAGCTACGGCGTCGTCTCATGACTGTATCAGCCCGTCCTGAGGCTGTGTCCACGGGAGCCTGTCGAAGGGTCGAGGCGCTGTTCGTGGTTCGACAAGCTCACCACGAACGGTTTCCGACGACTTATTAGACACCCTCTCAGGACTGTATCAGCCCGTCCTGAGGCTGTGTCCACGGAAGGTTGTAGAAAGGCGCGAACTGCGGGGCGGGTGGTATCGGCATATCTCCGAATGGAACATCGATGATCACCGGCTCCTCGCGTTCAAGCGCCATTGGAATGAGCCTCTCCAGCTCCAGGGGATCTTTCGCCCTCAAGCCTACTACGCCGAACGACTCAGCAAACTTGACGAAGTCCGGGTTGTGAAGGTCGGTCCCGTAAGCGCCTCCGAATGCGTCGTCCAAATCGCGGGCAACATTGCCGTATGAGTCGTTTCTGAAGAGCACGGTAACCACGTTGATTCCATATTTGACGGCGGTGGAAAGTTCGGACGAGTTGAACATGAAACCGCCATCTCCGGCCATGCAGATCACGGGACGGTCGGGCTTAGCCACCTTTGCGCCCAGGGCAGTCGGGAATCCGTAGCCGAGATTGAACGAGTAGCCGGAGTCCATGTAGGTCTTTGGGTAGTTAGCCTTGTAGTGTGTGCGGGCGTAGTAGCCGAACTGCGTAACGTCCCAGACTATGAAGGCGTCCTCCGGGATGCCCTTCTGCATCGCCTCCAGTACCGCGTACTGCGGCTCTTTGAGCCGGATGTCGTAATAGGCTATGAGACTGCGGGCCGCCGTCACCGCCTCGGCGGGCGAAGGGCGTTCCCGCGCTCCGGCCTCGATGAGGTAGGGAAGCAGCGCCTCGATGGTCGCCCTTGCATCGCCGTGCAGGGGGATGGTGTTGGCCTGTATTCTTGTGAGTTCGGAGTCGTCTATGTTGATGTTCACCAGTGTGGCCGCCTCGCCGGCTGGATTACCTAGCGAGAAACGCGCCCCGATTCCAATCACCACGTCGGCGGACTGCATCACTTCGTAGAGCTGGTTCATCTCCTGTCTCTCCCCGCGAGGACTGAAACAGGAGCCGTATGACAGGGGATGGCTGTCCGGAATGGCCCCCTTGCCGCCGCTGGACGTAACGACGGGGATATTCGTGGTCTCGGCGAGTTTGACCAGAGCTTTTTCAGCGTCGGACCGCGCCACTCCGCCGCCGGCGTATATGAGGGGTAGGCTTGATTCAGCGATGACGCGGGCGGCCTCCCGCAAGTCGTCGGGACTCGGCACTATTCGCGAGATACGAGCGGGACTGCGCAATTGGACTTCCTCTTGCTCAACTCCGGCTTCGGGCGGCATCTCGATCAGAACGGGACGAGGACGGCCCGTGCGCATCTGCCTAAAAGCCTCAAACACGGCATCCGGGACTTCCCGGGGCCTAGATATCTGCCGCTGCCATTTCGTCACGGAACGCACTGTGCCGGGCTGATCCGCGATTTCGTGAACGGCCCCAAGGTTCTTGCCGATTGCGCCACGCGGGATCTGCCCCGCAATTAGGAGCACCGGAGTAGAGCGAGAGTAGGCGTTCGCCAGGCCGGCCGCTGCGTTATAAACACCGGCGCCGGGGACCACCAGCGCCACTCCCGGTTTGCCGGACGCGCGAGCATAGCCGTCTGCCATGTATGTCGTGGCCTGCTCGTGCCGGGTTGTGATCATGCGGATGCCCGGCTCATCACGCAGCGCGGCAACAATCCCGTATATCTGGATGCCGGGGAGGCCAAATACGACCTCCACACCTTCTCTACCGAGTGACTTGACGAGGGCTTGGCCCCCACTCATCTTGACCATGGTCTACTAACTCCCTCCCGCTAGACTGCGTACGTTCAGACTAGCGATCCGGCTCCGGACGATATGACCGTTAGCCAACTGCCTGGCGCAATGGAGGTATTTCCCTGTCGCTCCTAATGACAGTGCGGTTAATTGGGGTTGTGCCTGAAGCCACTAAGCCCTCCAAACAAGATCTGGGGCAGGGGAGAGCTACACGCCCTCGACGATCACCATGTTGATATTGGAAGACTTAGTGCGAAGGTCATCAAGCGCGGTGTACTCGGGGGAGCTTAGCCAGACTTGGACCTGCTCCAAGTTGTCGAACTTGAGGACGGCGAGGCGATTAGGCGTCCAGTCCCCCAAAATGACCTCGAGCTCGCCACCTCGCACCACAAACTTGCCACCATAACTCTCAACAGTAGGTGTGACCTGCCTCATGAATTGGCCGTAGAGACCCGCGTCCGTTATCTCAACATCGGTTATTACGTAAGCAGACATACGAATGCCCCATCCTTGCAAGTTCATGCCCCGTTAGGATTCCGGCGCCATCGTACCATACCTCAGAGTCGGTCAACGTACTGACAGCCTTGTTGTAGAAGAGAGTTGCCTATGAGCGACACCTGAAGGGGCTGCAGGGTCTACAACACTGGGTCTAACCAAGTTCACTATAGGTAGCTTCGGCATCCCTGTGATTGGTAACCTCGTGCATACAAGGGTCGTTTAATTCCAGCAGAGACCTGTATAACAGGGCGAGGCAATTTGCTGAAAGGGCAGAGGACAAAGACGGGTACGACAAGGCTTCAACCCTATCGAAGGCCAATCGTGTGGTGGGGTGTTGCGGCGCTGCTGTCCGTTGGCGCCATAGGCTGCGGGTTTATTGGCGGCCAGCCGGAGAGGTCGTCTGACCCGGAATCCACTCCGTTAGTCAAGGCGGCACCGCAGGAAACTGAATCGGAGCAGCCGACTCCTCCACCAACAACTGCTCCGCAGCCGCCGACTGCAACGCCCTCTGCCACCCCGCCGCCATCGCCGACCGACACGCCCACGTCGACACCGACTCATACTCCTCTGCCTACGTCCACGGCGATTCCGACATCCACCGCTACCCCGACCTTTACGCCGGTACCCACGAACACGCCAACCCCGACTCCGACACATACCCCAACGCCCACGAAGACGCCGACCCCGACGCCGACGCATACTCCGTCGCCCACGGTCACGCCTCTACCCACGTCGACGCCGGTTCCGGCACCGACGTTGACACCGGTACCGACACAGCAGGACGTTCAACCGACAAGTCGCGGCGTCAACCTCGTGCCGGACGCTCCTGAAGGATGGAGTGGTTCGATAGTAATCGCTGATGCCCCGCGTATGGACTCCAGCACGCCGCAAAGGGTGGGGGAAGAGACGTTCGTGAGCTGGGGCCTCAGAAACGCTGGGGATGCGCCGCTTGAGGAAAGGTACTTCGTCGATCTGTACTTCGATGACGTGGTGGTAAACCGCTGGACGGGCATTACTTTAGCGAGGGGAGGCAGTGCCGCCCTGGTCGACTGGACGAACTTGAGCGCCAATGTCATCCCGACTCCGGGTGTACACGTCCTGAAGCTGGTCTTGGACTCGACCAATCTCATAGACGAGAGTGACGAGACCGACAACACTTACGAGATGGAGGTCGTCTGGGAAGCAGGCGAACCGGTCCCCGCGCCTGAGAGGCCGGTCACCCGTCTTCCCGACCTTGCCGTCGCGCAACTGCGTGGCGTGTCCGATGTCATCGTGGCGAGTCCGTACGCCGAAGACGTTGAGGACTGGCCTCTGTCGGTGGATCTACCAACCTACGTGGTCTCCGCCATCGAGAATCGCGGCCTTTCCAGTATTGACCATCCCGTGCGGGTGGACCTCTACCTGGACGATATTCTCGTGGCCTGGAGACAGGGCGACGGCGCGATAGCGGGCGGTTTTCCGAGTCGAGTCACATGGTCGGGACTTCAGGGAATCGTGCCCATCGCTGCGGGTGAGCACACCCTGAAAGTAGTGGTCGATCCCACGAACCTCGTCCAGGAATCGGACGAGACTAACAACGTCTTCGAGAAGGTGTTTACATGGGATACCGGAGCGGTCCCTGAGAAGCCGTCCACCACGGCCGGTTCCGCCCCGGTACTGCCCCAGCCTCTCGGTCTCGCAAACCTTCAGCCGGGATGGATATTCGACTCGAATGGCCCCATCTCGCTCTTCCACGAAGGTGACACCGAGCACAATCCGCCGTTGATCGTCGGTCAGGAAGTGCTCCTTCAAGTTGCAATTAAGAACCACAGCAGCGTCGGGACTCGGATACCGTTCTCCGTGGATGTGTTCTTCGACGACAAGCTGGTCAACACCTTCGTCTTCCGCGGAGGGATCCCCCAGAAGGCGATCCTCTCCTCCCTGTGGGACGGACTCGCGAGCCAGGTGGACATCACGCCGGGTGAGCATACGGTCAAGATAGTCATCGACTCGCGCGAATCGGTCCGCGAGGCGGACGAGGAGGACAACGTCTTTGAGAGGACCTTCACATGGCTGGAAGAGCCTCCGCCCATACCGGACCCAGTCGAAAGATACTCCACGGAGCAGATCGCTGCCGTTCTGTCAGGATTGCGCGACCTTGTCGATTCCAGCGAGATTGCCGTGTCGCCCGACGGGGCTGACTACTCCGAGCGGATTTTCGATGTCGTGGACGCCGGTTACTTCCTGATGACGGGCGACAGCCTACGTGACGAGCGCGTGGACATCCACATTCTGAATCACGAGGAGTACCTCAGGTGGATCGACGAGGCGTACGAGAACCAGTTCGCCTCGGCAAGCGCGCGGGAGATGCCCGGCATCCATGTCAGGTACGAGCGATTAAGGGAGTACGCCGTAGGCATCACGTCTCGGGAGAGGGGAAGGGTCGCCGTCATCATCGACGGCGAGCGACCCATCCCCACGGTCATCGACACACTTGCGCACGAGATCGGCCACTTACGGCAGGACCTCATCAACCCCGACCAGCACAGCGCGGCACTGTACGATCCACTCTTGCTGGCACTCTTGGAAGCGCAGGCCCAGCAGTTCCAACGTGCCTTCTGGCTCAACATCGAAGAGTTCACCGGCGAGAAGCTCCTTGAGTACCCCGAAGCGGAGGTATTCCGTGAGTGGATTGCACAGCGGGCATTCACCTGGTTCAGAACCGCACAGCAAGACGAGCACGCACTGGGCCACCTGCTCCAGTGGATGCTAGTCATCACCGATCCCGCCCTCGCGTATTTGGAAGAGGAGTTGAGGGAGAACGGGAGCCTCAGCGCCCAGGGCTCGATGGACCTGTACAACTACCTCGTGGGCCTTTCGCCAAGTGAGGCTTCGGCCCTTGCGCGGCAGACATACGCCCGTGCAAGTTCCGACGACCTGGCAGACCTCTACAACCGATTGGTGACGGCGGCGTCCGAACGGCTCACACCCGACCTGCATCCCAACGATGAAGGGATAGCGGCCCTGCGACAGGTAGGGTTGCTGACCCCCTAGCGGTCACCCGCCGCCTACGGCGCGGACGACCTCTACGGCATCGCCTTCGGACAGGGTGATTTCTTCCCACTCGTCGCGGCGGAGCACCTCGCCGTTGTAGGCGATGGCGATCATCTTGGGGTTCACGCCGAGCGAGGACACGTACTCGATGAGGGGAATCGCGTTGGGGAACTCCTGCTCCTCGCCGTTAATCGTTAGACGGATCATATGGCTGACACCCTTGCCATCTCGTTGAGCAGCGTTCGCGCCGCGTTGCCGGGGTCTTCGGCCTCGGAGATCGCCGAGATCACGGCGGCGCCGGAGCATCCTGCATCCATGACATCTACCACGTTCTCACTGGTCACGCCTCCGATTGCTAGGACGGGGATGGAGACCTCGCGGCACAGCGAACGAAGGAAGTCCGTGCCTTGCGCGGGGCCGTCGGGATGGCTTGCGCTGGGGAATATCGTGCCCGCGATCAGGAAGTCGGCGCCGCTCGACTCCGCTTCGATTGCGCCGCCTATCGAGTGTACCGACCGTCCGATGAGCATGTTGGGGCCGACGGTACGTCGAGCCTCCGCAACCGGAGGGCCGTCTTCGGGGAGTTGGACGCCGTCGGCGTTCAGGGCGAGGGCTACGTCGATGCGGTCGTTGACGATAAGCAATGCGCGTCCTGCAATTGCTTCTTTCACGCGAGCGCCCAGATCATAGAGATCGCCGGGAGGCATGTCCTTTTCGCGCAGCTGCACCATTTCCACTCCGTGGGTGACTGCCTGATCGACCACCTCTTCCAAGTCTCGTCCGCTACACCGGTTTCGGTTGGTGACGAGGCAGAGGAGGGGGGTGTCGAGCGTGGTCAAGGGGTGTCCGCTTTGACAAAGCTCTCCACGAGCAGCTGAGGCATTCGGACTGCTCAAGATGGATTATTCCCGTCCCATATCGGAGTTGAGCCAAAGGGAGGGCAACCACAAGGGTTGCCCCTACGCGGGGTTAGCGGGGGGCCGGTTTCATTTTGATGACCGATTACGTTACTGACGTTCATCTTTGAGGACTGCGCAGGCGATAGGATCAGGTCGGACTTGCTCAATGGTTACCCGCTCCGCGTGGCGGTGGCCGTTTGGACGACTCCGGTGGTTGGGCTGCTTGCGGTCGCTTCATCCTTGCGCTCGATGCGTCCGGCGAGGAAGGCCTTGCGTCCGGCCTGGACACCGAGCTTGAAGGCCTCGCCCATGCCGGCGGGGTCGACGGCCTGCGCGATTGCTGTATTGACGAGGACGGCTTCCGCACCGATTTCCAGCGCCTGCGACGCTTCCGAAGGGACTCCGAGTCCTGCGTCCACGACCACGGGGACGGACGATTGCTCGACGATGATCTTGACCTCTTCGAGCGTGAGGATGCCTTGACCCGACCCGATGGCGGAACCGAGCGGCATGACGGTGGCGCAGCCGATCTCTTCAAGTCGGGCCGCGAGGACAGGGTCGGCGTGGATGTATGGCAGGACGACAAAGCCGTCGTCGATCAGTATCTTTGCTGCCTCGAAGGTGCCTATGGGGTCGGGCAGGAGCCACGTCGCATCAGGGATGACTTCCAGCTTTACCCAGTTGGAGCCGGTCAACTCGCGGGCGAGCTTGGCTACGAACACGGCCTCTTCGGCTGTCCTGCAGGCGGCGGTGTTAGGGAGAATGGTGTACTTGTCCCAGTCGAAGTAGTCGAGGATGCTCTTCTCGCTGGGGTTGTCGAGATTCAGCCGCCTGATGGCGACGGTTATGATCTCGGCCCCGGACGCCTCAATGGACTCGACCATCTCCTCCATCGTGCGATGGCGTCCCGTCCCGACCATGAGGCGAGACCGGAACTCCTTTCCTGCGATCACCAGCGGGTCGTCCATTGCAATTCCTCCCAAATAAACAAAAAGGCCGCGCGACTTCATCGTCGGCGGCCGAGGCTCCGCTCCGAATCACTCGAACGACCCAAGTCCCTTCGCTGGCATTACCCAGATCAGGTGTTGGCGGTCGGTGACGCGTCCCGTCACCCTCTCAGCCCGGTTTGCCCCGGCTCCCGACTCGGCCAGAATAGAACATGTGTGAACGTAAGTCAATGATTGGGGTCGGCGACTCGCCGTCGCGGGCGTAAAGGGGACCTCGCCGGTCGGGCGTGAGGGAGACCTTGCCGGTCGGGCGTGAGGGAGACCTTGCCGGTCGGGCGAGAGAGATCACCACAGAGGGCACGGAGGGGAAGGCGGGGGGTTGTTGGGCGTGTTGGTATGGCCGGCCTGGGGTGGGTCGGCGACTCGCCGTCGCGGGCGTGAGGGAGACCTTGCCGGTCGGGCGAGAGAGATCACCACAGAGGGCACG
>VXLM01000050.1 GCA_009841605.1 Dehalococcoidia bacterium | reverse complement strand
CTATATTGCCGGCTCCACGTCGTCCAGCAATGATGGGATAACTGTGGGGGAGATTGTTGGAGGCGTCTAGTCGTTACGGTTTGCAGGACAGGTAGACTATCCAAACGACAATTTCACAGAAGATGACACATCCTTCAGGAGCCGAAGTAAGCTACGGCTTCGGGTTACTCAGATATTTCGAGAGAGGGGTAAGTGGCTCGCCGGTGTGGCCGCCAGGACGTACCTTCGTCTGGGCCTGGTTCGATCTTCCACAGCCAGTATTAAGGCGCAAGCCACCGGCGTCAAGAAGGCCGAAGCGTCGTAATCCAGTCGCCCTAGCGCTCGATTGGCAGCAACGCCTAGATACGGGGGAGGTCAACTCCAGAGCGGAGCTCGCGCGCCAACTCGGGGTCTCAAGTGCCTATGTGTCGCGTGTCCTAGGTTTGCTTCACCTCACCCCAGACGCGAGGTCATTGATTCTGACCATAGGCGACCCTATCAAGGGAAACGGATTCGGTATTCATACCTTGCGGTCTCTGCTGCACCTTCCGGGGGATCAGCAGATTACCCGTATCGAGGAGCGTAAGTTCGGAGTAATTGGACGACGAGGTAGCTAATCCTCGAATCCGGGCATCTCCCAGGCCTGCCGGGTGGTGAAGGCGGCATTCCTGCGGTGTCGGCTTCAACTGGCATCACTGCGCTCGCACTCGTTGCCGAACAGGTTGTCTTCTGCGGGTGGCGGGGTCTGACGTTCGCCGGCCGCGTGTGCGAGCAGTAGAGTGAAGAGACGACGCAGCCGATCCTCGGAGTCGGGCGTGGGGTTGTAGGTGACCGCCACCACGCGGAGCTCGCCAGGGGATCTGTCGCCAATATCCGACTGTTCCCGGATCTTCGCTTCTCTCAAGGCCCTGGTCTCGTCGCTATAAGTAGCAGCCCGCTGCGCTGTAGCTGTCACAGCTCGGCCGATCCGCGAACGCCCCGATAACCACGCGGGTCTCATCTGCAGCGTGGGCAGCTCCGCGGATCGACTCTCGTGCGCCTTCGCCAGCACTCCTCCTGCGTCGTCTAGGTGCGCGGGTTCGTACGGTCAGATCTCCATCAGGGCTCGAGTCGGGTGTGCCAGACGAACTCATGCTCGGGTAGCAACTCTGGGTGGAACGCGCTGACTAAGTCTCGCAGCAGGACGTCCACGCGGAAGCTCTGCCCGGTCGCGAAGATGTCGGCCCCGCGGGCGAACTGATGGATGGCCTGCCCCTCGCTCAGCGCCTTGAATGAGTCGTTGAGCGGCTGGTAGGCGAGGGAGCCGGCGACGGTATCACCCAACCGGGTGTCCGCGAAGTAGGTGGTGTCGATCCAGATGTCGGCGTCCGCGCCCAGGTCTATCACTCGTTCCAGCGGTAGCGGCGAGGTCAGCGGTACGTCAGTGATCTCGTGCTGGAGGATCGGGATTCCACCGGCATCCTCGATCAGCCGGATATCGATCCGGTTGGCTGGCTTGGTCGCCCAGAGGCCCGCCTTGTTGATCGCACCGAAGAGCACGGTCGGCGCCTCCGTCGCGGAGTCGGCGACGTGTTGTCGGAGGGCCTCGTATTTCACGATCACCGGCTCGAGGACCTCGTTCGCTCTTGCCTCGGCGTTGAAGAAGAGCGACACGAACTTGATCTCCTCGGCGCTGCCAAGCGGCGGCTCCCAGTATGAGTTGTAGGCGACGGCGTTGAGGCCCAACTCCCGGGCCTGGTCGGTCAGGTCATAGCTGAACGCCACGTGAAAGAGCTCCGGGGCAGCGTCCAGGATGGGTTCAAAGCTGTTCGACGCACGTGCGGGGATGGCGAGCCCGTCTTCGAAGCGGCGGTTGATGTTCGGCAGGTAATCGAGCCCGGTGGCCCGGACGTTCGCACCGAGCACGGTGTCGTAGAGGCCAAGGGTCTCCAGCGCCACGAACCACCCACTGCCGGAGGCGGTCCAGAAGCTGCCTGCGGGGATCGGGATGACGTGCGCGCCTGCGAGATCACCGGAGAGGTCAGGCGTTGGCGCCCCGCATTGGACAAGGACGTACGTCACCTGCCTGGCGTTCTGGACGTTAGGGACGGGCTCGACCGTGAGGATCTTGTAGTGCCCCTGGTAGCGCACGCCCCAACCCTCGGCGTAGACCGCCTCTACCTTGTCCGGGAAGTAGTCAACACCTGGCTGGAAGTCGGTCAAGCAACCGCGGGGGTTGCTGGTGATGGGCGTCGCAGTTGGGACCTCTGTGGGTGTAGTAGTTGGCGTCGCAGTTGGGACCTCTGTGGGCGCAGTAGTTGGCGTCGCGGTTGGGACCTCTGTGGGCGCAGTAGTTGGCGTTGGCTCCGAGTCGCTGCAAGCCACGGCGATCCCCATGGCCACTAAAGCCAGCAGCCAGATCGCAACTCTGCGGGTTGAAAATTGCTTCATCATCAAGTCCTCCAAGTCTGTTGTAGAGTTACAAAGCCGGCAAGCATAGCCTTTGTTCTTCGACACGTCAACCGAGTTGCCGCAAGGGTTCCGTGTTGTTCATCGGCATGGAGTGTTAACATGTCAATATGGAACAGCCAGAAACATCCTCTGGGGAACTTCTAAAGTTGATTAGGGGACTAGCAGGCCCTCGTGGGTCTAAGGTGCTTTTCTGGGTAATAGTTGGGGCTATCGGCCTCTACGTTTCACCAGAGTTGCTTGACCGTGGAGACCGCCTGTTTGACCGTGGCGAGCGAATTTTAGGTACCTTAGCTGAGGCAGGGATAACGTGGGAGGTGGTATTAGCTGCGGTATTCATGCTAACGATGACGGTGCTATTCATACTTCTGATTGCTACTGGCCTTTGGTTATGTGGCTTAGCGTTAGGGCACGGCTTTAGGAAGGGGCGAGGGAAGAACGATGAGCGAGTACATCCAGACAATTAGGGTTCGGTGTCCTCGGTGCGGCTCATCCTCTGTGGTGAAGCGCGGGAACCACGACGGCAAACAGACCTTTGCATGTAAGGATTGTTCCCGTCGCTTCTTCAACAGCGACGACACCCTAGACGGACGCGCCAAGCAGATAGGCGCGGCGGTCAATATGTACTACGACGGCCTGAGCTACAAGCGGATTGCGGAGAACATCGCGGAGATGTTCGACCGCCCCGAACCATCCAAGCGGACGATCTACACCTGGGTTAGGCAGTACACCGATAAGGCGATAACCGCCATGCGCGAGTACCCCGCGCACACGTCCAGCGAGTGGGTAGCCGATGAAATGGTGCTCAGGGTCGGCGGCAAGAAGTATTGGAATTGGAACGTGATGGATTCCGAAACGCGCTACATCCTCGCGTCTCACTTGTCGCTCCGACGCGATGCGACGGCGGCAACCGAAGTCATGCGGAAGGCGCGGGAGAATTCCGCGACCATTCCCAAGCGCATCAAGACCGACAAGCTCCGTTCATACAACGAGGGGATTGATGCGGTGTTCGGGGGAGAGGTCGAACATATCCAGTCGGAAGGTCTCGCGGAGCAACTGAACAACAACAGGAGTGAGCGGCTACAAGGGACATTCAGAGAACGCGCCAAGACGATGCGTGGGCTACAGAGCCGCCAGTCCGGTCAGAAGTTCCTAGACGGCTGGGTAATCAACTACAACGTGTTCCGACCGCATGAGGGCCTAAAGGGTAGGACGCCCGCCCAGGCCGCTCACGTCTACCCGCCGTTCAAAGAATGGGAGGATTTGGCAAAGCCGCGCACACGAGCATTCACAACGTCAAATGAGTTCAAGAAGCAGGAACGGACGAGGCCGCGCCCTCAACGCAAGCCGTTCAAGACCAGAGAAGGGAGTTTCTGATGGAAGTCGGTACATTCATTGCGGTCGTTACTTTGGGTTCACTAGCTTTGGTAGGGTTAAGCCTTCTAGCTCTATCAACCCGAAGCTCAAGAGAACGGAGAACACTAGCAGAGCTAGGGCAACTCCGCCAACAACTTGAAGGCAAAGAAGAAATTTCTTCCACCATCCCTCATCAGGCGAGTCCTCAAGATAGTCCCCCGCAACACCGTCAACAACAGACGCGATGATGGCAATCACAACCAACATGACTAGGACCACCAAACCAAGGTTGCGTAGCGCGTCGCCTATGGAAGTTTCTATCACGGTTTCTCGCCGTAGCGATTCGCCCCTGGGGTACCTTCAAGGAAGCCCACTTCAATGAACAGCCACAATTGGCCGACGATAGGAATGAACCAGATCAGAAGCCACCACATGGACTTATCCCTATCATGCAGTCGCTTCACAGTGGGCGCCAGCCACATACCGAAGAGTAGGAAAGCTACGATGAGCGTTACTATCCCCCCAACAGTCGAAACAGGTAGGAAGGCCAGAGCGATCCAAGACACGATGCTGAGGCCGACAAGCGGCAACACGCCCCTTAGCCAGAATGTCGAGCGGTTGATCCTCCCCTCGAAGCTCAGCAGAGTTGAATGTTGGAGCCAACGGTCAAGCCTATGCCAGAACGACGGTTCATTTTCAGCGTACATAGAGAAGCCCCCTCATGGACAGGTTGCGAAATGCTAGTCACGCATCCTTCCCGCATAGGGCCAATCGGGGGCGCAGGGACGCACCCTGACAGTCTGTCCTGTTGCGGACAAGACTCCCTATACGAGAGATTCGTGACTAGCGAGGGGGACTATATCACATAATGCCGACAGAGGAAACGGAACCGCCGCAAGTCTTGGGTATAATCCTGCCATATGAACCTGAGAGGTCGAAATCAGGCCCAAACGAGATGACGCTGTGTCCGATATTGGGAGGTTTCGCGCGACGAAGATGATTGGCCGATTGCCCCGCTTTGCGGGCGAAAGGGCATTCTACGCCCTCGCCGGCGGCCAGTTCGTCTCGACCATCGGGTCGGGTATGACCCGCTTCGGCCTGGGTCTCTGGGTGCTCGACCGGACCGGCGACATAGCGGCATACACGACCCTGCTATTCGCAGCAGTGTTGCCCCTCGGAGCTGCTTCGCTTCTTGTGGGCCCACTCGTCGACCGATGAAACCGCCGGTGGACTTTGATCCTCGCCAACGCTGGAGCATCGGCGCCGACCCTGGTGGTCGCCCTGCTCTACTTGACCGACACGCTCGCCGACTGGCACCTGTACATTGCCCTCGTCGTAAACGGTATCGCCAGTGCCTTCATCCTGCCGGCCCTGGAAGCGAGCACACCCATGCTCGTCAAGCCCGACAGGCTGGGCAATACCTCGGGTGTCACTGCGATGCTGCAGTCGGTCGACGCGATACTCTCGCCCATCCTCGCCGTGCCGCTCTATCTCACGCTTGGCCTGGGCATAGTGTTCGCCGTCGACTTTGCGACGTTCGGGATCAGCATATTTGCACTGGTGCTGTCGATCATTCCGCAGCCCGCTCGGGCACTCGAGGAGGCCGGCGCCTCGATCTGGTCTGAGTTCCGCTTCGGGCTCAGATATATTGCGGAGCGGCGTCCGTGGCTCCGCAGGCAGGATTCGAACCTGCGACCAATCGGTTAACAGCCGACCGCTCTACCACTGAGCTACTGCGGAGCGTCAACGGGGGAGGCCCTCAGGCCACGCAGGATAGTGTAGCACCACCTAGCGGGGCCACTCAAGGTATGGGCACCTTTCTTCGCCCGGTCCAACCAGGTTCGGGGCGTCTGCTCCCTGTGACGGATAGAGAGTTCAACGGTGGTTGCCGGGGCGCAAGCTTTGGGACGCAAGAAGGTGTCGCTTGTTGAAAAAATGCTTGTACGGCTCTAATCAGTTTCATATAATTCGGCAAATCCCCACCACTCCCGCGGAGGGCCTTATTCTATGAATGCCCGTACCTTTAAGGAAGTCCGTCGGACGTATGGCTTCGACGAGGTTGCGATAGCGCCGGGCGCGATTACGATCAACCCCGAGCTTGCTGACATCGACTTCAATCTCGACGGGATGACGTTTTCGGCGCCCGTTATGGCTTCGGCCATGGACGCCATCGTGTCGCCGGAATCGGCCGTGGAGTTCGACCGGCACGGCGGGTTGGCTGTGCTGAACCTGGAGGGTGTCCAGACCAAGTACGACGACCCTGAAGAGGTACTCGCCGAGATCGTGGCCTCCCCGCAGGAGGAGGTGACCAAGACCTTCCAGCGAGTATACTCGGCTCCGATCAAGGAGGACTTGGTCGGAGAGCGAGTACGGCAGATCAAGCAAAGCGGCGCCAAGTGCGCCGTTTCTGTTACCCCAGCCAACACCAAACGGCTCGCGCCGCTGGCCGTCGACGCGGGCGCAGATGTGCTCGTTGTGCAGTCCACGGTGACTACGGCGCGGCACAAGTCACGCAGCATTCGCGGGCTTCGACTCCCTGAGCTTCTGGAGATGGTCAATGTTCCTGTAATCGTCGGGAACTGCGCCACCTACGACGTGGCCCTTGAGATCATGGAGACGGGAATTCACGGCGTCCTGGTGGGCATCGGTCCCGGCGCGGCCTGCACGACACGCGAAGTCACCGGCATGGGAGTCCCGCAGGTGACCTCCACGCTCGACTGCGCAGCCGCGCGCGAAGAGTATTATCGCCGTTCCGGCAGGTATGTTCCCATCGTCACCGACGGCGGGATTCGCACGGGCGGAGACCTGTGCAAGTCGTTTGCCGCGGGGGCGGACGCCGTGATGATCGGCACGCCCTTCGCCCAGACGACTGAGGCCCCCGGACAGGGCTGCAACTGGGGCATGGCTAGTCCCGACCCGATTCTGCCGCGCGGCACGCGGGTGAACGTAGGAATGAGGGGCTCCATCAAGCAGGTGCTGTACGGCCCGTCCTCGAAGTCGGACGGCACCCTCAATCTGCTGGGAGCGCTGAAGACCTGCCTCGGCTACGTGGGCGCGTTCAATATCCGCGAGTTCCACCAGAAGGCCGAATTGATCTTTGCCCCGTCGATCAAGACAGAGGGGAAGTTCTACCAACTCGGTATGAACTAGCCTCTCGCAGCAAGCCGCCGTTCAGCGGACTATGCCAAGGTGAAGACGAGCACGCTGGCGGCTGCGTAGAGGACGATAAGCGCCAGCGATTCCCATGTAAATCGCCCTTCGCGCTTCTGTCGCTTGTGTGCGAGCAGGCCGGCAAGAACGACGATGGTCATCACGATGGCGAACGCGGCCGTGAGCAGGTGAATCCCCGCTATCCCCGACCAGAGCGGGCCGTCCACGTAGGCCACATCGTCGATGACTAGGACGAAGCCCATGTTGAACAGGTTGCTACCCAGCAGGTTGGCTATGGCGAGGTCGGGCGCGCCGATTCGCACGGCGGCATAGGACGCCGCGAACTCCGGAAGCGACGTGCTGATGGCCAGGAACTGGGTCCCAACGAAGCTGGCCTCCCAGCCCATCTCGTGCGCGATCCGGTCGCCCGTCCACGCCAGGAGAACAGCAGCTCCGACGATGACTAGCATGGCGACGGTATATTTACCGAACGCTCCAGACAGGGTGTCGTCAGTCCCTTGTGAGGACTCCTCCTGAGGGGAGTCCTCCTGCCGGTAGATGATGAACATGCCGACGAGGAAGACGAGGAAGAGCATGAGCGACACGGGGCTGACGGGCCAGCTCTCGGCGAACGCGCCTCCGCTGTGCGCCAGCAACGCGACGATTGTGCAGCCCACGACGGCTATGCCCAAGGAACCTACTACGATGGGAGCGCGACCGACGGCGACCAGTATCGGGCCGTTGCGCCAGAGCAGGTCGATGATACCAATGATGACGAGATTGACGAGGTTGCTTCCGAAGGCGTCTCCGGCGGCAAGATCCGGCTGATCGACGAGCAGGATCGAGCTGACACCGGTTACCAGTTCAGGGAGTGACGTGGCGGTCGCCAACATGATGACGCCGACGAATGATCTGCCCAGCCCCGTCCGGTCGGCTATAACATCGGCGGACGAAACGAGAAGACGTGAAAAAAGCAGGATTGCCGCGGCGGCTCCGGCGAGGGCAAGCCATAGGAGGACCAGTGTCACGAAGCTGCGTTCCTCAGGCGTGAAAAAGGCCCGAACCCCTTCCGGCCGGGCCACGCCATGTAGTAGCGATTAGTGCGGTCACATTATACACGCCGAAACCGATCTGCTGTTGATCGCTACAACACACAAAACACCGCGACACTCCATCCTACTATGCCGTCGTCCGCCTCTTGCCGACAGCAGGGTCGCGGGGTGGAGACAGGGCGGCAATCAGCCGATCACGCGACATCTCGTCCAATTCGTCGCGCCACTGGATTTCTCCGCTCTCGACCGAAGCTGCCGGCACGCCGTTACGGTACACGACCTTGTTGTCCAGCAGCGCAGGCACACGGGAGCCGGGTGTTGCGATGCCCGCGAGGTTGAGGGGATCGCAGGCCGAGAGGACGACCAAGCGATCGTTCTTGTCGGTGCGTCGAATGCTGCGCAGACGCTCGACGGCTTCGGGGATGGCGTACTGCTCACCCACGAAGTTGGCGACGAACCGACCACCTCGAATCTCGCCACGAGCTTCGGCGCGTCGATAGACCTGCACGAGGTCGCGCCAGCGGGGAGCGTTGGTCTCGCGCACCAGCAATTCAGGGAATACGACACCATATCGCCTGAGCAACTGCCATGCCCGCGCCTCCACAACATCTTCCCTGCCCGCCTCACCTGAGAGTAGCGACCACCGACTGCTGGGAACCCGGCGCCGGAGACTGCGTCCATGCGTTGGCGCGCGTCGGGGCTGTTTTTTTGCCGTGCCGTTTATCATGCCGCGCACGGCAGTGAACCCGTCGGAAGTGACGAGGCCTGCCGCGGCCAGCTTCCACAGGGCGTCCTCCACGTCCGAGGGCAGGCGCCCAGTTGCGGAAATAATGTCCTGCATGAAAGAGGCTCCCGCCTTGGAAAGGTGCGCGAGCACCTCGCCCTGTGCGCCGAGCAGGCCGTTCTCGCCCGTTTGAGGTTCGCTCAGCAGCCAGGGCACCGACTCCCTCAGGGCGAGGGAGATGCGCCCCGTGCGTGTCAGCGTGCCCTTCGTGACCGGCATGTCCTCGTCGATGGGACGACGACTGAAGCGACCCCACGCGACATCGCCGGAAATGCACAGATCGTCGAGCATCCGAGGCAAGTAGTCTACAACTCGTGATGGGAGGATTTCCGATTCCCACGCGCCTGCCGCAGCCTCGAAACCTTGCAGTTGCTCGATAATGGCCAGCAAGTCTTCCTCGTCGCGTGCCTTCCACGGCGTCGAAGCCCTCTGCCACGCGATGAGGAAGCGCATGAAGGTCGCGGGGGGAACGGGCTCGATCTCCCGTCGCAGGCGACCGATGGTCTCCCTGTGGATACGCGCCAGAATCCGCCGATCGCAGAACTCCTCGACTTTCCTGCCGGGCGTAAAGTGGCCTCGCAGGATGTTTCCCGTTCCTTCGAGGCGGGCCAACGCGATCTCGACTGCGCCTCTGCGAATCCTCAGCGCTCCGGCGATCTCGTCGACGGTGAAGGGACCGATGCACTCGGTTCTGCTGCGTACGAGGATGCGCTCGGCGTCGTCCTGCGTTAGAGGCTCCTCGTCGGTCTGCCACAGGGTCACCCTGCCCGGCTCGAACGTCGCCCCGGGGAACGCCGCCAAGACGAGAGGGACGGACTCGGTGTCGACCCATGCCTTCCCTGTGTCGCCGTATGTGGCAACGGAAGCCCTACCCATACTCACCAACCTGTCGAACCAGTCGTGCAGTTCGTCACTTCGCTCTGGGTCTCGATCAACGTCTTCGAGCGGCATGATTCCCAGCGTGAGCAGGGCATCGTGCAGTTCGTCGGCATCGCGGATGAGGGGCCATGCGTCACGCGCCGCGTCCCTGATGGCCGCCGCGTCGAGTGAAGCCAGATCGCGCTGGTCTTCGGGCAAGGCGCGCCGCAGAGCGACCGCCCGCGAGCGCCTCTCCCCGATCTCGTTGTCCTCGTCGAGGAAGGCGTACGGCATGGCGTTGAGTATCTGGTGACTGAACACGGAGGGCTGCGTCGTGTCGCGGGCGAGTATCTCGACCCGTCCGTCCGAAATATCCTCCAAGACCTGCTTGAACCCGTCCATGTCCATGGCCTCGTGGAGGGCATCGCGCATCGTCTCGAACACCAGCGGATGGTCGGGCACCTCCACGTCGCCGGGCATGGCGTTGTCCTGACACATGACCTGCTCAGGGAATACCGCCGCCAGCAGGTCGTCGGAACGCATTCTCAGGAGGGCCGGCGGGGTCTTCTTGCCGTTCGTAAAACGCAGGATCGCAAGTGCGCGCGAGGCGTCCCAACGCCACCGGATGGGGAACAACGGCACCTGCAGGACAGCCTGCGTGAGTATCTTCTCCACCTTGGCAAGGGGGACGTACTTGAACACGTCCTCGAGGGGGAAGGACAGCGATGGGCCGAGGGAGAGGTTGATGCCGTCCTCGGTGGCGGCGGCCTGGAGTTCGAAGTCGAACGTGCGGCATATTTCCTTACGCAGGGCGAACCCCCAGGCCTTGTTGATGCGCGAGCCGTACGGTGAATGCACGACGAGTTGCATCCCCCCCGATTCGTCGAAGAACCGCTCGGCAACGATGCGCTTCTTGGTAGGGACGGTTCCCAGAATGCGTATGCCCTCTTCGATGTAGGCGACAGCCTGCTCTGCCGCGTCGCGGCCGAAACCTTCCTCCGTAAGCCAGGCAACGGCCTCACCGGAGTCGAGGCGCTCGTAAATCCCGTGGCGGAGATCGGATACTTCATCAGAGAGCTCGGTCGTGCGACCGGGAGCCTCACCGAACCAAAACGGGATTGTGGGAGGTTGTCCGTGCGCGTCCTCCACCAGCACTTTGCCCTGCATTAGTCGTCGAATCTTCCAGGCGGTGTTGCCGAGTTGGAACACCTGCCCCCTCATGCTCTCGATTGCGAAGTCCTCGTCGACCTGGCCGACGAAGGTGTTTTCGGGCTCGGCAATCACGTCGTAGGAGGCGTTGTCGGGGATCGCGCCCGCGTTGGTGAGGGCCGCAATTCGCGCTCCTCTCCGCGCCTTGAGCCGTCCGTTGACCACGTCGCGATGGATATACGCCCGACGCCGACCTTCTCGCGGCGCGGGCCCCTCGGCCAGCATCTTCACGGTCTCGGCGTAGCGCTCTATCGGCAGATCGCGGTAGGGATAGGCCCGCCGCACGAGATCGAAGAGTTCGTCCTCGCCGCAGTCTCTGGAGGCGCACTCTGCGACTATCTGCTGGGCGAGAACGTCCAGTGGCCATTCGGGTATGGTCAGAGCATCGAGCACTCCGTGACGGAAGGCCCGCACAAGCGCCATGCTCTCGATAAGCTCATCTCTGGTCAGGGGGAACAGCCTGCCCTTCGGGGTTCCACCCACGTGGTGACCGGACCTGCCGATTCTCTGGAGCAGGATGCTGACCGAACGAGGCGAACCGATCTGACAGACGAGATCGATGGCCCCGATGTCGATGCCGAGCTCAAGCGACGCGGTCGCCACGCAGAGCTTGACCTCGCCCTCCTTGAGCTTTCGCTCAGCCTCGTGACGCCGCTCGTGGGACATGCTCCCGTGGTGGGCGACGATCTGCTCCTCGCCGATCTTCCCTGAAAGCTGGTGCGCGAGCCGCTCAACGAGCCTGCGGGTGTTGACGAACAGCAGCGTCGTGCGGTGTTCTTTCGTCAGTTCGACGATGCGATCGAGAGTGCGGTCCCAGAGCTCATGCGAGGCTATCGGGCCAAGCTCGTCCTCCTTCGGCATCTCGATTTCGAGGTCGATCTGGCGGGCGTGGCCGGTATCGACGATGGTGCAGTCTGGTTTCCCGTCCGTGCCGATATTGTCCATGCCGACGAGGAATCGTCCTATCTCTTCGATGGGGTTCTGAGTCGCGGACAGACCTATGCGAGTGATCTGTTCGTCCGAAAGCTCGGCCAGCCGCTCCATAGAAATGCTGAGGTGCGATCCACGCTTGTCGTCGGCAACGGCGTGGAGCTCGTCGATGATGAGGGTGCTCACGCTCTTCAGTCCTCGCCTACCGCTCTCGGAGGTCAAGAGAATGAAAAACGATTCGGGCGTCGTAACGAGCACGTGCGGCGGCTTCTTCGCCATTCTCTGTCGCTCGCTCTGGGGCGTATCTCCCGTTCGCACGGCGACGCGAATGTCGGGGAGCGGGGTGCCACGCTCCTCCGCGAGGTCCTGCAGGTCACGCAGCGGCGTCATCAGGTTGCGATGGATGTCGTTCGATAGCGCCTTGAGCGGCGAGACGTAGACGACCTGCGTCTTGTCGGGAATCTCACCTTCAAGACCCTGCCGGACGAGGCCATCGAGGCACTTCAGGAAGGCCGCCAGCGTCTTGCCCGACCCGGTCGGAGCCGCAATGAGCGTATGCCACCCCCGCGTGATGGCCGGCCACCCCTCCGCCTGCGCGTCCGTCGGCGCGGTGAACTGGTCAGTAAACCAGTCACGGACGAGCGGATGAAACGATGAAAGGGGATCGTTCAAGAGTTATGCCTAGTACAAATGTTTGCGCACAGTATAGCAGGTTAAAGACAAGTGCGACGAGTGACGCAGAGCGACGATTAGTCCTGTAAGCCTACAGCTTCCGCACCCGCTCAATTACCCGCCGACAGGCTACGTAGTCACGCCGCCCGCCACGATAGATCGGCGCCAGTAGATAGATCGACCTTTGCCCGGCGTCGAGATATCTGCTCGCCGTCTCGACGGCGATGTCTTCTCCCGACCGCCCTTTGCGAAGCGACGTGGTGACCCAGTCCGGTAGGGCGCCGAAGGTTACCCCATCTTCCACCAATACCTGTACCCCGCAGCAGATGAGCGCCGAAAGCTCCTCGCCGTACTTGTCCGCGTACCGTTCCAGAAATTCCGTCAGGCGTTCCGGGGAGAAGAGAGCCTGGAGGAGAAAGAACTGCGCTCCTGTCTCGACTTTCTTCCGAGTCAGCTCTACTTGCCGGTCCATACTCCGAGCAAGATCGATGGTCGCCCCTATGCAGAAGCTGGTGGGGTCTTGCAGCTTCAGACCCTTGTAGTCGATGCCCCGGTTCATATCGGCGATTGCGCGTATGAGACCGGTTGGCGTGTAGTCGTCGACCGGCTTGGTGATTGCCAACTCGGTCTTCGTGAACGAGTCGCCCCTGAGCACGACGACGTTTTCGAGGCCCGTCATGTTCGCGCCCAGGAGCAAGCCCTGTGCCGCGATCCGGTTCATGTCTCTGGTCGAGAGCGAGAAGATGACCTCTTTGCCCGCATTTTGTTTGATCCACGCCGCGGCAAAGGCGGAGTTCACTCGCGCCGATTTGCCGGGACTGTAATTGACTGAGATGAAATCGGCGTCAAGGCGGCCTGTCTCATCGAGCAGTGCGGGATCCGTCCCCTTCGGCGGTGAAAAATCGGCGACGATCTGCACTCTATCCGTGCATTGAAACCGATGTTCAACTACGGTCGTCATCGTCGTGAAGTGACCATGCTTGTTACAGAGGAGTTAATGGGCCAAATCGGCCCGATTATATACAAAGAATACAAAAAGAGGATGCCGGCCCCAACGGCATCCTCTTTCCATTACCGATCATTTCTGACCGGTTTCGAGGAGGTCATTGTTCAATTGTTCAGCGGCCGATAGGGGCACTCCCTCCGGTCGCCGGATTGTCTCGGCGTGGCTATCGCCAGCCCTCCACGCCGGTTTTGCCGGGAATCAGGGACACGCGATGGCCGTCCTGGCACTTGAACCGCCGCTCACGGGCTTCCGGCCTCTTGCCGGAGAGGGAAGCCTCTTCCATGGCCCGAGAGCAGAATGGGCACTCGACGTCGAACCCGGCCCTATTTCTTATGCGCACGACCTTGACATGGGTCAACGTCTCGGCGAGGGCCGGAAAGTCGCCCACGTAGCGGAGTACGTACTCGGTCGCGGTGCTCAAGAGGTTCTTGCGGCCACTCGTCGGCTGTCTCGTGAAGCTGTAGTCGACGTAGCCACACATGATGCATTCCATCTCGTCGTATCCCATGACCATTCGCGAGCTACATCGCCTGCACAGAGCATCGCGGTTCGACGTAGTCATTCCGTTATGCGGTTGATATATTGCTGCGGACACCAAGGCAACACCTCCAAATTTCATACTGCAATTCATGCACGTCGCGAACATCGACGGCTTGCCCGGGTGTTTGATACTCTTCATCCAACCTCGTCGCGAGCGGGCTCGACCAGCCATGCATTTGCTTGGGCTCTTCCCGTGACGCGTTTGAGGCTACCTTGAATGTGCGTGAGCACCTCCATAAGATGATGGTATGCAAACCCCCAATGACGCACTACGCTCTTTCTGACCGATAGCCAGTTTCACAGCACCTTTCCCATCAAGTGTGTGAAAAGGCGGGTAAATTCGTACTTGAGCCACGGTTTCACTAGATCGGAACATCCGCTCTTGGACTACTCCTTACGAATTTCTAAAACTGGTTCAGGACACTATACAAGAACTAAACCATATCTTGTCAAGCCTATTTTCTAAAATTTTACGGTAATTTTTTAGTTAATATTCAATACTTTTGTTCGGAACATTTGAGGCATTTTGT
>VXLM01000028.1 GCA_009841605.1 Dehalococcoidia bacterium | reverse complement strand
TAATAACCCGCTAATTTTGGGGGGCTGCGTATTTTTTTTAAAACAAACCATACCAACACGCCCCTGCTCCCTACGCAATTCTTTCCTCTTTCTACTCTCTCTTCCCCTCTGTGCCATCAGCGATCTCTGTGGTGAATCCCCCAACACGCCCTTCCCTCTCTTCCCCTCTGCGTCCTCCGCGCCCACTGCGGTGAATCTCCCCAACGCCGCTCCGTACCCGGAACGATGCGGTATACTTACTCGCACAACCCTGAGCCACACAACGGAACCCAAGAAATGCTGAGCATTGAGACGATCCGCAACGAGACCGACCGGGTCAAGAAGTCCATAGCGGACCGTGGCCTGACCGGCAACATCGACCGGATCATCGAGTTGGACGTTCGTCGGCGCGAGATCATCGCCGAGACCGACGCCCTGCGCGCTCGCCGGAACGAGGTCAGCGGCAGCCTTGGCAGGTCGAAGGAAAAGCCGCCGGAGCTTATCGCCGAGATGCGCGAGGTCGGCTCACGCATCAAGCAGCTTGAAGGCGACCTCCGTGACGTCGTCGGCGAATACGACGCCCTTCTCCTCGACGTGCCGAACATCCCCGAGGACGCGGTGCCGGTCGGAGACGACGACTCCCACAACATTGTCGTCAAGACGATCGGCTCTCCCCCTGACTTCTCATTTGAGCCGAAGCCGCACTGGGAGTTAGGAGAGGCCCTCGACATCATCGACTTCCGGCGCGCGGTGAAGCTATCGGGGTCGCGGTTCTACATCTTCAAGGGCAAGGGCGCGACACTCCAGCGTGCCCTCATCACCTGGCTCCTCGATACCCACGTCAACGAGTTTGGGATGCAGGAGCTCTACGTCCCACACATGGTCACACGCCAGTCGGCAACTGGCAGCGGACAGCTTCCCAAGTTCGCCGACACCATGTACCACGATGAAGAGGACGACCTCTGGATGATCCCGACTGCCGAGGTCCCCATCACCAACATCCACGCCGACGAGATACTCGATCCCGGCGTGTTGCCACTGAAGTACGTCGCGCACTCGCCCTCCTACCGGCGCGAGAAGGCGGCCGCCGGCCGCGACACGCGGGGAATCAAGCGTGTGCACCAGTTCGAAAAGGTCGAGATGTTCCGCTTCACCGAACCGCAGGACTCCCCTGCCGCCCTCGACGAAATGGTCGCCGACGCCGAGGAGCTGTGCAGCCGTCTGGGACTCCATCACCGCCTCCTCCTCCAGTGTACCGGCGATCTCGGTTTCGCCTCGATAAAGACCTATGACGTTGAGCTCTGGGCCCCCGGCAGCGGCGATTGGCTTGAGGTCAGCTCAGTCTCCAACTGCACCGACTTCCAGGCCCGCCGCGCCAAGATACGGTACCGCGCAGAAGAAGGCGCCCGCCCGCAGCTCGCGCACACCCTCAACGGCTCCGGCCTCGGCATCCCCCGCACCCTCATCGCCATCATGGAGAACTACCAGCAGGCCGACGGCTCCATCGCCGTCCCCGAAGTCCTCCGACCATACACCGGTTTTGACGTAATCGAATCCGCCTCGTAACATGTCTCACAAGGGGCTAGCAACAGTTGCCGTTTTATCCCCTCTCCCTTGACGGGAGAGGGCTAGGGTGAGGGTGATTTATAATGCCTAAACTATGTTGACTGGATACTATTCTAGCCTCCAATCGGACAACATCATTCAATCTGCGGACACAAAGGAGCCTACATGGCAATCAAAGTTAACTGGCAAGACGTCACACCTAACATCGGACATGAGACCGCCATCGTCTGGCCGATTCTAGGCCCGACGACTGCAGGCGAATCGTCGTCCTACAATGCAACTCCCCTGCAGGGATTCAGCGGCGTCACGCGCCACATGATCCAGCCCGGCAAGGCCGGCGACTACCACGTCCACTTCGACCGCGAGCAGGTGTACTACTTCACCGAGGGTAGCGGCAAGATGAATATCGACGAGGTGATCTACCCCGTCAGGAAGGGCGACGCCGTCTGCGTCCCTCCCACCAGCTACCACCACATGATCAACGACACCGACGAGTGGCTCGTCCACCTCATCATCAACGGCAAGCACGTCCCCGAAGCTCAGCAGGAAGAGAACAAGAAGATCATCGCCGCCTCCAACGCGCACGGCTCCAAGCAGCCCATCGCCCACCGCCACTGGCTCGACAGCATGCCCCACGTTTCACACGGCGCCGCCCTGCTCTGGTCGGTCTTCGCCGGAAAGGGTACCCCCGGTCGCTCCTACACCGAGGCCCCCGTCGAGGGCGTTCAGAAGATAACCATCCACCGCCTCCAGCCGCGTCTCCAGACCGGCACTCACTCCCACTCAGACAAGGAGCAGGTCTACGTATTCACCGAGGGTACGGGAAAGATGATCGTCGGCGACGAGACCCTGGACGTCGAGGAGGGCGACTTCGTCTACGGCCCGCCCCGAGTACCCCACGGCCTCATCAACGACAGCGACGGCTGGCTCGAACACCTCATCATCAGCGCCGAAGTGGAGTAGCGATATGCTGAGGAACTACACCGCAAGATACGTCAAGATCGATTCCGGATACATGGGCCAATTGGTCGAGTGGCCCGAGGTCGTAACCGAGGGAGCGGATCTGGAAGACTGCCGCTACATGCTCCGGGATGCGTTGAATGAGATGCTGCTTGCCTACCAGCAACAAGGCAAAGAGGTCCCCCTGGGCGACAGCTTGATAGAGCATGTGCCGGTTGAGGTTGCGGGTGTCGGTTAGACGACGCGATGTAGTCAGATACCTGGAAAGAAACGGCTTTGTTCTCTTGCGAGAAGGAGGGAATCACTCAATCTACACAGACGGCGCAAAGACGGTTCCCGTAAAACGCCATAGGGTGCTGAATCGGATTATAGCGAACGAGATCTGCAAGCAGGCCGGACTGAACCCCGGATTCTAGCTTCCGTTCCGGTGGGCGTCCTTAATTTCTTGGGTGAGCCCGTACTTCCGAGGTTTCGTGCTCAGCAGTTCGACTCCGCGCTCATCAAGGATCGGCCAGATCTTATTGGCGAACTCCGTGCCGAATCGCACGCTCGACATCCTCGCCATCGGATCGCCCGGCCAGCGCGATTTGATCACACGCTGGCACTCGGTGCTCCTGAACGACCCGGCGGGAATCTGTTCGATGATGAGGTCTGCCACCTCAGCCATTCGGTCCGCGCTGCTCTTGCCGTCGTCACCTGCCGGTGGCGCGCTCCTTACGGCGGGTCGAGGTCGTGGCGCTACATTTGGTCGAGCGTCTCTGCTACTCGTCACCTGCGAATACTTCCGCATCTGCACGACATGAATATGGTCGTTCGGGAAGTAGTCCCTGATGGTTGTCGACCGCGTCTTATCGCGGTTGGTTACCAGCCAAAGGAACGGAACAGTCTCATCACTCAATTCCTTCAATTTCCCGTACAACGGGATGAAATCGCTATCGTCGCTCATCACCGCCACGTACTGGGCTACCCCGTTAACGTAGTCGGCAATTGCGTCGATGGCTATCGCGATATCCGCCGAGTTCTTGGACTGCCTGTTGCTGAAGTGCTGTATACCCCGGGCCATTACCGCCAACTGTGGAAACCTGCCGGTTGCCCAAATGTCCCAGAGCGTAACCCGGTCGGCCTGAACATAGAGATTAAGGCGTGTCGGCGGCGGAGTTCCTGTCGGCCAGTCCTCGATTATGTTCTCGATGAGCGTCTGCGCGCTGCCCTGCAGATTCTCGGTATCTACATACAGCGCAGTTCCAGGTCCCTTTGCGTTGTCTCTAGGATGCCCTCCGCCATAGCTTGCAGAGAGTCCTGTCGTCTTGTGTTTACGAAATATGTTTACCATTCATCCCTCATCGCCGAAGCGTTGTACCTCCTCGGTCATCTCCTTCGCCACGGTCGCCGGCACGTCTCCGGCGGCGACCTTCGTCTGTTGCACGATCTCCCGGATCTCATCGACCACCTCAGGGTTAGCAAGCGTGGTGACGTCACCCACGTCCACGAAGTTCGAGATCGCGGCGGTCACACGACGCATGATCTTGCCGGAGCGCGTCTTCGGCAGGTCGGGAGCGATCCAGACATATTTCGGCCTCGCAATAGGCCCGATGATCTGGGTGATCGCCGCCTTGACCTGTGTGGCTACCTCGTCGGGATCGTGGCCCGCATGGATGGAGACGTACATCTCAGGAGACCGGCCCTTGAGCTCGTCGAACGCCGGGACCGCGGCCGCCTCCGTCACAGCCTCAACCGTAAGCGTAGCGGATTCGAGTTCCTTCGTGCCCAGCCGGTGCCCGGCCACGTTGATGACATCGTCAAGCCTGCCGACCACTCGCAGGTAGCCGTCCGCGGCCTGGATACCGCCGTCACCGGTCATGTACGGCCAGTCCCGCCAGTCCTTGCTCTCAGGGTCCCTGTTGAACTTCGCGTAGTACGTGTCGATGAACCGCTGATCGTCACCCCAAACGGTCTGCATTCGTCCGGGCCACGGGTTTCGGATGCACACATTGCCTGCAACGCCGCTTCCCGGCTCGATCTCGTTCCCGTTCTCGTCGAATACGACGTGCTCGATACCGAGTGCGCCCGTCCCACAGCTTCCGGGCTTCATGGGCTGCAACGCGGGCATCGTCACGCCGATGAACCCACCCGTCTCCGTCTGCCAGTAGGTGTCGACGATGGCTGCCTCGCCCTTTCCGACAACGTCGTAGTACCAGCGCCACACCTCCGGCTCTATCGGCTCGCCCACGGTCGTCATGTGCTTGAAGTGGTAGTTGTACTTCGCAGGCTCGTCCGGCCCAGCCTTGCGGAGCATCCTTATGGTGGTAGGCGCAGTGTGGAAGATGTTGACGTTGAGTCGCTCGGCTTCTCGCCATGCCCGACCCGGATCAGGATAGTTCGGGACTCCCTCGAACAGCACGCCCGTCGCGGCGACCGACAGCGGACCGTACACGATATAGGAGTGGCCCGTAATCCATCCGATGTCGGCTAGACACCAGTACGTGTCGGTAGGATGAATGTCCTGGTAGTACTTGGAGGTGCCCGCCGCGTAGGCGAGGTATCCACCCGTGCTGTGCTGAGCGCCCTTCGGCTTCGCCGTCGTCCCGCTCGTGTACATGAGGAAGAGCGGGTGGTCTGCAGGCAAGGACACCGGCGCCACTTTCTTGCCCTTATGTTCCTCGATCAACTCGTTCGCGAACACGTCACGCCCCTCGACCATTGGTGTCGGCGAGGAGTACTTGCCTGGGTAGCGCTGCCATATCAGCACCTTCTCGACTTCAACGCCCTCGTTATTAGCGACCTCCACTGCCTCGTCGGCCTTGATCTTGTGGTCAAGCAGAGTCCCGGCCCTGTGGTAGGCGTCGGCAGTTATCAGGATCGAGCTGCCCGAGTCGACGATCCGGTCGCCGCACGCCGCGCCACTGAATCCTCCGAAGACCTCGGAGTGGATCACGCCCAGCCGGGCACAGGCCAACATGGTAATCGGCAGTTCGACGATCATCGGCATATGAAGCGTGACGCGGTCGCCGGCCTTCAACCCGAGGCTTTGCAGCAGGGACGCCGTTTCGTTGACCCGAACGTACAACTCCTGGAAAGTAAGCACGATGTCCGGCTCATGTTCGAGCTCGGAGACCCAAATGAATGCGGCCTTATTGGCGTGCTCCTCCAAGTGCCGGTCCACGCAGTTATAGCTGGCGTTAAGCCGTCCTCCGACGAACCAGTTGAAGAACGGAGGGTTGGAATCGTCAAGGGTCGTATGCCAATACTTGTCCCACGACAAGAGATTGGCGTACTCGATAAAGCAGTCGGGAAACTTGTCCGGAGTAAATCGGTCGAACACCCCCGGATCGGACACATTGGCCTGTCCGATGAACCCGGGGCTAGGATGGATAAGTTCTTCTTCCTTCCAGTGGGAGGCGATCTCAGCTTCGGTGACGTTGCCTTCCGTCGTCATCTTTCCCTCGACTCCTTGCTATGTTTATTCGTTCCGACTCAATCGACGACTGATAATGTACCACAAACCTATGGCACGAAGTGGCGTAAACGTAATGCGTGCAGATACGTAGCGAGGCGTAGATGGCCCAGCAAGCACTTTACGGCGGGCCTCAAGAGCTACGCAGTGACAGATGCGAGAACTTCCGGGCAGAACGCAGAATAGGCCAGACGGCACACTTTCGCAATAGCCTCGTCCGCTCGAACGTCGTTTGAGTTGGCAGTCGCGAACGCCGAGACGATCATTGGGCCGCTCGGCAGGTACACGATGCCCACGTTGCCCTTGATTCGCCCGCTGGATCCGCTCTTCTGCGCCACGATGATCTCCCGCGGGAGATCCCGGCGGATCATCCGGTCGTCACGGGCATTCTTCATCATCTCAAGCATCTCAGAAGACGCTTCGGGACTGACGAGACTGCCGTCGTACATCCGCTTCATGATGCTCCCCATTTCACCAGGCGCGGCCACGTTGTTTTCGGGAGAGTCGCTATACGAAATACTCTTGTAGTCGTTCGCTCCCGCGGCCGATGCTTCCGCCTGCAGCACGTCGTTGGCACGGTTGGTGGGCAGGTCGTCTTGGTAGGTCATCCGGTAGTGGTACCGTCCCATCGTCACGCTGGTGCGCGTGTTCGAATAGCCCAAACGGTCGAGGAAAGCGTTGATATTCGGGATACCCACCGTCTCCATCAGCAGATCGGTCGCCATGTTGTCGCTAATCGTCATCATCATGCGGCAATAGTCGCGCAGAGTTATCTCAGGTTCATCCTGCATCAGCTTGAGTTGACCGGAACCGTGCGTCGAGTACCGGTCTTCCAACCGTTTCCGATCGCCCAGCGATAAAATGCCCTCCGTGTCCTGTCGGAATAGCTCGGCCATGACCGTAATCTTGCAGACGCTGGCGGTCGGGTATCGCTGGCTGGAAGCGTACTCATGTGTTTCTCCGGTCGTGACGTCTTCAAGGAAGAAGCCCATCCGTCCATCGAATTCCCTAGCTATGGTATCCATCTCACTGATCGGGAAGGTCATTCATCTTCTCCTGAATTTTGAGACTCGATTCGCAGTTTCGTGGTGAAAGAGAGTTTAGCAAATGAGACCATCAACGTCACTAAGCAGATGCCGAAGCGACGCTAAATGTGAAACCCATCTTCTCCTAAAGCGCTTGTCGGGCATCCAGAGAATGAGTTCTGCATAATCTAAAAGTTAGGGAGTGGCTAAAGACCTCTGCGTTCACCCTGAGCCAGTCGAAGGATCGAACGTGTTCATGGTTCGACAAACTCACCACGAACGATTTCCATCGACTCAATAAACACCCTCTTATTGATACTGATAATCATTACTTTAGCCGAATTACTTGAAGATCAGCGAATGATTCACAACCGGATTCCCTTACGCTTTGTAACCCTTTGACAAAATACTAGCCGCTGCCGTATGCTAATTCTTGGGGGTGGTGCAACTGGCCTCTACAGGTCAGGCGTTCACTAGAGACTCATACCTGAGTTAAGTTCCCAATAACGAGAGATTCCGCTCCGTCATACAAACTGCAGACGGCACATCAGGGAGGATGCAATTGTCAAGATTAACAATAGTTTCGGTAGAAGAAGCCACGGCCAAAACGGCTTCAGGTAAAAGGGCAAAGATAATTCACGAGTATTTGGGATATATTCGTCAATTACAGTCTGGTCAGGCAGGGATGCTGTCTGCAACTGAGGACGAAAGTGCGATTGCAATTAGGCGACGCCTGAATCAGGCAGCCAAGACAATCGGAGTCGAACTCGTTATCAAGCGCTCCGGCGATGACGTGTATTTTTGGATTCCCGCACGCAGGAGAGGCCGGCCCCGTAAGTCCAGCATGTAGATACAATTGTCGTAGCTGCCCCACCCAATGATCTGAGGGCATTACGAACTCTCCCAGCCGTTGAACCGGGTACCCTGTCTCCGACTCTCAACTACGCTTACAGACGCCGTTCCGTCACGAAGCAAGAGTAGATTTGGGACGGACCGCTGTTTGCCGTGAAGAGGCGAGTCCTAAAACATTCCCCAAATTCGCTCTAGTCGAACCACCGCGCGATGCTGGTAGAATACCCGCCGTGTCCGAATTTGTACGATTCCTGTTCGCCCGGAGGGATGTATGCTTGATCTCGCGATCCACAACGGTATGGTAGTTGACGGCACCGGCAGTCCTGGGTTTCACGCTTCGGTCCTGGTAAAGGACAATCGCATCGCCATCCATAGGGGCGATCACTCCGGTCTGGAAGCCGCGCGCACTATCGACGCTCAAGGCAAGGTAGTCTGCCCAGGATTCGTCGATCTCCACTCCCACGCCGGACTGACCATGCTCGGTGAACCACACCATGACCCCAAGGTGCGTCAGGGCGTGACGACCGAGTTGGTTGGCATCGACGGAATATCGCACGCTCCCTACAAGTCACAGGAAGAACTGCAGAGAGCGATTTGGCTCGACTCAGGCTTCAATGGGTACCCGCCGGGATCACCCGATTGGCTCAGCGTCCTTGATCTCTACGGCAAGTACGATAACGCGGTCTCAATCAATGTCGCGGTCATCTTGGGCAATGCACCAGTACGCATCTGGAGCGTGGGATGGAGTGACCGTCCCGCCACTGCTTCCGAGATCGAAGACATGCGCTCCGTTACGCGAGAGGCAATGGAAGAGGGTGCCTGGGGACTCTCATCGGGCCTCGACTACCCGCCCGGCTCATTCGCCAGCACCGATGAGCTTGTCGCTCTTGCCGAGGTCTCGACACGGTACGGGGGCATCTATCACACACATACGCGCGCGGCACTGCGGAAGTATGGCCTTCTCGCTCCCTGGGAAGAAGCGCTCGACATCGGGCGGCGTTCAGGCATCCCCGTTCATTTGACACACTATCGACAGCCTCGCCAGGGAGTGGGCAGCCACCATGATTTCATCGGTCTGGTCGAGGGTGGCCGGGACGAAGGCATGGACGTTACCTTCGACTGTTACTCCTACCCGTATTCCGGCACGACGCTCTTGATGTTGGTCCCGAACTGGACGATGGACGGCGGCCCCGAGCGTGCCATCGCCGCGTTCAAAGACTCCAATGATCGCGAGCGCATCAGACGTGAGGTTGACCGCGAAACCCTCGCCGAGACGTGGCTGACCAACTTCAAGCAGCCACACAATATGGAGTACGACGGCAAGTCGATAACAGAGATCGCGCACATTCGCAGTCAGGACCCTGTCGACGCGATCATGGACCTCCTCGTCGATGAGAACCTGTCCATACACATCGTCGGAACCGGCACCAACCAGCACACCCTGCCTGCCTTCGTCTCGCACCCGTACGGCATAATCGCGAGCGACGCCATCCTTCTCGGCGAGTATCAGAACCCTCGCTCATACGGTTGCTTCCCCATCGTGCTGGCGGAGTTCGTGCGGGCTGAGAAGCACCTCCGACTGCCGGAGGCGATTCGCAAGATGACCTCGTTCCCGGCCCAGCGGTTGGGCCTGTCCGACCGAGGCGTACTCCGCGACGGATTCAAGGCCGACATCGTCGTCTTCGACCCCGACACGGTGAGGACCGACGCCGTTTTGGGTGACCCCAAACATTACCCGGTCGGAATCGACCACGTGATCGTCAATGGCGAGGTCGTCATCGACGACGGCGAGCATACCGGCGCTCTGCCCGGTCGCGCGCTCAGGCGAGGAAAGCCCTCGTAGCCGGACGCTCGCGCGCTAGATCTTGATTCGCTTCTCCGGGGGCACGGTCTTGTCGTGTTCGACAACACCTTCCCGGTGTTCGCCCCGCTCGACCATGACCTGCCGCGCGGCGATGCGCACACGGTCTTCGTGCGACAAGAACTTCTGCACCTTCCAGATGAATTCGGACAGCGTTTCCTCGGGGGAGAGATCGGAATTGTCGATCACGAACTTTTTCCGAATCAGCGACGCAGCAAACTCTTCCTGGAACCTTTGAAGGGCGTGATCAACGTCCTCTTCTTTGAGTATTCCCGGTCGCCTCCCCTTCTGGTCGCGCGGCATAGGGTCTCGCCGCATTCGATCCTTGATCGCCTCGGCCCGGGCAGTGAGCAGCACCATGATGGTGTCCGGCGCTTCCTTCATGATGTCCTGTTCTATGTGCCGAGCGAAGGCTGACCTTTCCGCGTACTGACCTCGCCCGCCGTACCCGTAGTACAGCGGCGCGAACACGGCCTCTTCGATGTGGTATCCCACCAGTAGATGGTCCGCGTCCGACAGGAACGCTCCCCCTCCGTGGTAGGCGATCTGGTAGCGCTGGAACCGCTCCTTGAAGGCGGGACTCATCCGCATAAAGAGTTCCCGGTCCTCGTCGGCCACCTCCGGAGACGGAACGGTGAAGTGGTCGTGGAACGTGCGGCTATACCCTGTCACGTCGGCCAGCCATCTCGATACGCCGTCGGCCAGCGTCGTCTTTCCAACGTGCTCGCAACCGGTAATGATAAGCTTCATCGTCTCCTCCTAAAGAGTGGTTGCGCTACAGAGTACAGTGGTCGCTCCACGCAGACAACGGCAGCGTCGAAGGCAGTCGCCGCCAACAACTGGGCAACGTTGACCCATTCGTTTGGTGTGCATTAGAATCGGCACCTGTTCGAGACTTGGTGCGGGATGGGAATGCGGTCACCAATGCGAACTGCTTGAGGCGTCCTCTGACGGCGAGTTACAGGACTTGCGCACATGACATTCGTACGGATTAGTCTCTTCTTTGTGGATACGACTAACGAGTTCCTCGACAAGAACTGTCCCTATATCGCCGGAGCCATTGCGTTCTACACGCTGGTATCGATTTTCCCACTACTCCTGGCCATAATCTCCGTGCTGGGCTATCTGAGTCCCGCCACAATGGAAGAGCAGCAGGAACTGGCATTACGTACAGCCGACATCATACCGGTGTCGAGCGACTTCATCGGCGAAACGGTCTCGAGTGTCGTAGAGTCAAGGGTGGTTACGGGCCTAGTGGGTATCTTCGGTCTGCTCTGGGCCGCAACCTTGGTATTCGGGGCGATACGCAAGGGAATCAACGCAGCATGGGGAATTACCAAGCCGCGCCCGTTTCTCAAGGAACGACTGATCGATTTCGCGCTAGTCATCGGGGCAGGGATACTGCTGCTCATCGTCCTTCTAAGCTCTCCAACCTTAAGTTTCGTCCGCGAGGCATCCGGCGTCTTGGCGCCCGAATCCGAATACTTCAACCACCCGGTGTGGAACCTCATCGTTAGGCTTATACTCCCCACCCTCGCATTCGTCACCTTCCTGGTCCTGTACAGGTTCATCCCAAACACGCCGGTAAAGCTAAGCAACGTGTGGGCGGGCGCGCTGCTCGCCTCCCTCGCGTTCGACGCCGCTAACTTGGCCTTTGTCTGGTACGTTCAAAACTTTGGACACTACAACCTGCTCTACGGCTCGGTTGGCACAATTCTGGCGACGCTGACATGGGTGTACCTGTCCGCTATCATTCTGCTCTTGGGAGCATTGGTTACGTCTCGTTACAGCGCATATGTGGAGAGCCTTCCCGAACATCAACACGGTCTCAAGGTCATCTGGACCGGGTTCTCACGCGTCCGGCTCAAAGTCGTCGAGACACATGCGCGCTAGCATGTGGATCTGCGCCTCCATCTCGGTAATAGCTGCCTTTTTCCTTCTTGCGGCAGTCGCCTGCGGGGACGACCCTCCGCCCGAACCGAGTCCAACGCCACTCCCAACGTATACTCCCGTACCACCGACGCCTACTGCCTCGCCCGAAATCGAGACGAGTCCAAGAACTACCGGGGATGAAGCGAAGAGTGTGATAACCAGCGCCCTGCCGTCACTCGCGGATGTTGTGGAAGAAATCGAACCCTGGGTAGTCTCCGTAACGACGGAGCGGTTTGTCCGTGGGTTCTTTTCTACGTTCCGGGATGAAGGCGCGGGATCCGGTTTCATTGTTCGATCTAACGGGTACATCGTCACGAACGAGCACGTCATCAGGGGGGCTCAGGAGCTCCATGCACACCTGGCGAACGGCGAGACCTACCCCGCAACGGTCGTCGGCAAGGACATCACTACCGATATAGCGATTCTCAAGATCGATGCCGACGGTCTGCCGTTTGCAACGCTGTCCGACACGAGCGCCATCCGAGTCGGGGACTGGGTCATGACGCTTGGAAACGCCCTCGACATGAAGGGAGGCCCAACTGCGACGCTGGGGATCGTCAGCGGTCTCGGAAGGTCGATCAAGACCGAGCAGGGCCAGCAGTTCTTCAACTTGATCCAGACCGACGCGACGATAAACGCCGGCAACAGCGGCGGTCCGCTCGTCGACATGAATGGTATGGTCATCGGAATCAACCAAGCAGTTCTCGCCGAGGCGCGTTTCGGATTCGCCATCAACGCAGCCGTGGCCGGCCCGGTCATCGACAGCCTGATAGAAAACGGCGTAGTGTCGCGTACCGAGATCGGGATTAAGGGAGACGACGTTACCTCGGCAATCGCCAGGTCGTTCAATCTGTCGGTGACGGAGGGCGTCGTGGTCACCGCCATAGAATCCGATGGCCCGGCATACGCAGCCGGCCTCCGCGTTGGGCACATCATCACCAAGCTCGACGACATCCCAACGCCCGGCCTAGCCACATTCCTGCCCCGACTCTGGGCCTACAAGCCCGGCGACGAGATCGTGATCGAGTACGTGGACGACGACTCCACGAAGGTCATGACGGTGACCGTGGAGAGCGATCCGGCGCAGTAGTAGGCCTCAATCACGCATCGTGTGCTGCGCGTAATCAATATTAGGTTTGCCGCTGGCGACCGGGGCGACTCCACTCGACACGTCTGGACTAATCGGATATATTCTTACGCTTAGAACTATGGGTGCGTCTATATTAACCTATATGCCTGATTGAAGGTCCACTTCGCATAGGTTAAGACAGCGCCGTTTAGGAAGTTCCCTACCCGACTGCGATTGGAGACTCGGATAATGCAACAAGCAAAAGGGCCGACGGCGCTTGTCGACCAGCTGATCCCCCGATCTGACACAGCGCTGACCAACGCGGTGATCGACGCCGTGCTGATTGTAGGATTCGCCGCTCTCACCGGGCTTTCCGCGAAAGTTGCCGTTTATCTTAATCCTGCGGTCCCCATTACTGGTCAGACCTTTGCAGTGCTCTTGTCTGGGGCCGTTCTGGGCAGCAAGCGTGGCGCAGCCAGTATGCTCGTCTACTTAGGCATGGGAATAGCGGGAGTGCCCGTCTTCGCTCCTGATGGGGCGATTCCTCATGCAAGCAGGGGTTACTTGATTGGATTTGCAGTCGCGGCATTCATTGTAGGGTGGCTCGTCGAGAGGGGTTGGGGAAGAAATCCTCTGAAGCTCGCCCTAGCTATGCTCTTGGGTGAAGTAGCAATCTATGGATTCGGGATGCCCTGGCTCGCCTTTTACATACCGGAATCGGAGTTGGTCGAACGATCACGACTGGCCGTAGTGTATGACTGGGGGCTGGAAGACTTCATCATAGGCGACACGATCAAGCTGATTATGGCAGCGGTCGGCGTGCCACTCGCGTGGGAGGCAATCCGCAGGCTCAAGGGCGAGGAACAGCCTGAATAGGGGACCACACTCGTATTGCTTAGGTCATCCTGAGATAGTCACACAGGTGGCATACCTGAGACGCCCGCACGGGCGTCTCTTTCGTTTGCGAAGGCCCGTAATCGTTTCGTCACACATCCGTTAGGGAGGCTTAAGCTTCCTGGCGGATACTGGATATACCATCCCTTGAAACGTGTTCCCGTATGAGACCACAGGTCGTCGGAACTATGTCGTGGCCGCTATTCGTACTCGTATGCACACTCGCGTGTGGCACGGATGCGCCGACGGTCATGTCCACCGCGACGCAGGCCCCAACGCCGACCGCCCTACCCACCGTCATGCCGACACCAACGGTGACCGCGAATACCGTCGCAACGGTCGAGTCCGACGAGGCTCCCGGCCCTGAGTTCGCCGGCATCTCCGGGTGGATCAACTCCGAACCGCTCCGGATGGCCGACTTGCGGGGGAAGGTCGTTCTCATCGATTTCTGGACCTACACCTGCATCAACTGCATCAGGACTTTCCCGCACCTGAAGGAATGGCACGCGAAATACGCCGACAAGGGACTGGTCGTTGTTGGCGTGCACTCGCCTGAGTTCCTCTTCGAGACCGTGCGATCGAATGTCGAGCAGGCGGTCGCCGACTTCGGCATCGAGTACCCGGTGGCGCAGGATAACATGTTGAATACGTGGAGGGCCTTCGGAAATCGGAGTTGGCCCGGCAAGTTCCTCGTGGGTAAGGATGGAACCATCCGCTTCCGGCACTTTGGAGAGGGACAGTACGCCAAGACCGAGAAGCAGATTCGGGAACTCCTGGCCGAGACGGGAGTATCGCTCGCCGATATTCCCGTAAACTCAACTGCTGACGGCCCGGTCTATCCCGGCCTCCAAAGTTCCTCCAGCATCGAGGAGGAGGTGACGAGAGAACTATTCGCCAGTTCTATCAAGAACCGCATCGCATTCACAAACGGCGGCCAGAAGCTCGCATACATTGGGAATTCCGAGTACTACAGTGAATCGGCCACGTTCGCGAGCTACACCGACCCCGGTGACCACCGGAACCATTACATATACC
>VXLM01000115.1 GCA_009841605.1 Dehalococcoidia bacterium | reverse complement strand
GAAGAGATGTGCCTGCGGTACGACGTGCCCTACCACCTCGTCGGCAGCATCAAGTTCTACCAGCGCCAGGAGATCAAGGACCTCGTCTCCTACCTGCGCCTCATCGCCAACCACAACGACGACGTGAGCTTCAGACGCATCGTCAACGTCCCGACGCGCGGCATCGGCCAGCGCACCATGAGCGAGCTCGACCGCCTCGCGTGGGAACACGGCACATCGCTCTACGCGGCAATCGACGAGACCGCCGAAATGCTCAAGAGACCGGGCAACTACGTCGCTCCACTGCCCGCAAGATCGATCAACGCCCTGCAGGAATTCAAGGCCATGATCGACGATCTGACCGAGAAGAGCGCCGAGTACGAGCCCGCCGCCCTCATCGACGCCGTGCTGAAACGCACGGGGTACGGCGACTACATCGAGAACGACGCCGAGCGCGGCGAGGAGCGCCAGGAAAACATCAACGAGCTCAAAACGGTGGCGAAAGACCTCCTCGACTACGGAGAGGAAGACGCGCTCACCGCATTCCTCGAACGGGTCAGCCTCGTCAGCGACGCCGACAACGTGGGCGAGAGTCCCGATGCCGTGACGCTGATAACGCTCCACCAGGCGAAGGGCCTCGAATTCCCCGCCGTCTTCATCGTGGGCATGGAGGAGGGCGTCATGCCCCACATGCGCTCCATCGACTCCGGCGACCCTGCCGAGATCGAGGAGGAGCGCCGCCTCTGCTACGTTGGCGTGACCCGCGCGAAGGAGAAGCTCCATCTCGTCCGCGCCTTCCGGCGTGGCTTCCGAGGACGCAGCGGCTCCGTGCCCGCCATGCCGTCCCGGTTCCTCGCCGACATCCCGCAGGAGCTGCTGGCAAAGCCCGACTTCGGACCCGGAAGACGGAGAATGTCAGGCCAGGAGATTCGCCCGACATCACTGTCCTCTACAACGCGCAGTGACCAGCCCACGGAGCGCGTCGTCCGGCAACCCGACACCCCAGTCATCCGACGCAGGCGCCGTGCCGCCGACGCCGCGCCGCAGAGCGTCCGTCTCGCCCTCAACACCGGAGACCGCGTGCGCCACAAGACCTTCGGCGAGGGCATCGTCACGGAGGCGAAAGCCGCCCGAGGCGACACGGAGGTCACCGTCGCCTTCAAGGACGGCCACGGAGTCAAGCGCCTGATCCTCAGCTTCGCCCCGCTGGAGAAGGTGGAGTAGCCGGCGGCGTGAGCATCGGACCCGTCCAACTCTCGCCTGACGAGCTTCCTGAGCTAGCCCGCGTGCTGGGAGACTCGCCCGAGACGGCGATCCCGGCGAATCGCTTGATGCGCGGGGCATGCAGCGCACTTGTCGTGGGACAACCTGCTCGATTCAAGGCGGCAGTAATCATGTCACATGACAATCCCGGTGAGCCCGACGGCTTCGGCGAGGACCCCGAGGCGCTGTGGTCGATTCTCGCACCGCTGGAAGGCTGGCGGGTCGTGGACGTATCCCCGTCCGTCGCCCCGAAACTTGGCGCGGTAATCCGCGCTTCCACCGGCAGCAAGGTTGCCTACTACGGCGATGTCTACCACACTCTCACGCGCCCCGCCGTTGGTGACTTCCACCCGGACGTTCGGCTCCTGACGGTGGATGACCGCGCTCTCTTCGACGGCGTCACCGACGACCTCAAGCCCGGAATGCGCGGCGATGTCGAGATCGTCCTCCGCGAGGGGTTCGTGGCCGGAGCGGTGGTCGACGACCGCCTCGTTTCGGTGGCCCATACCAACGCGATCACGGAACGATACGCGGACATCGGAGTCTTCACCCATGAGGACTTCCGCAATCGCGGATACTCGACCGCCGCCGCCTCGATCGTTGCCTCGGCAATCCAAAAGAGCGGGCGGACGCCCGTCTGGAGCTGCGGCGAGGACAACCTGGCATCGCTGAGAGTAGCCGCCAAAGTGGGTTTCACCGAGGTGTCACGCAGGACATACGTCATTCCCTTCAACAGGGTGCAATCGTGACCTCAGTCGTTCATTCCTGCGGTAGATCGGAGGCCATCCAAATCCGCGAGTTGAAGGGTTGACACGCCTTTCGAAAACAATGAAACTCTAGTCAGCTCCTGTCCCATGCACAGATGGTGCGGGGCCTCGATTGATACGTGGTATCTTGCGTACTTATTTTGGTCAATTTCTGTGTAACTTGTGAATATGGTTGGCGCCCCGTAGAGGGGTTCTATCGTCAGCCGCGGGAAGCGGAAGGAACATAGATGAAGCAGCCATACCGGATTCTCGTCGTCGACGATGAGCCGGATCTGGAGCCGCTGATAAAACTGCGCATGAGGCGCAAGATCCGTTCCGGTGTGTACAGTTTCGAATTCGCAGAGAACGGTCTCGAGGCGCTTGAAGTGCTCAAACAGCACGAAGACATAGACATGGTTGTTACGGACATCAGCATGCCGCAGATGGACGGTCTCTCGCTCCTTGAGGAAATACCCGGCGTCGCCGGCGACGATCTCCGTTGCGTCGTGGTATCCGCGTACGGTGACATGAAGAATATCCGCACGGCGATGAACCGCGGAGCCTTCGACTTCATCACCAAGCCGGTCGACTTCGATGACCTTAACATCACGATTGAACGGTCTCTCGAGCACCTGGAGCAGTGGCGAGAGGCGGCCGCAGCAAGAGATAAGCTCGTCGCGATTGAAAACGAGCTTCAGGTGGCGCACAGCACTCAACAGTCCATTCTCCCGAAGGTGTTTCCGCAAAACTCCGATTATCATGTTTTCGGCCACATGGAGCCGGCCCGTAATGTCGGGGGCGATTTTTATGACGTCATCCGGTTGCAGGACAACCGTGTTGGCCTCGCCATCGCGGACGTCTCGGACAAAGGCGTTCCGGCCGCGCTCTTCATGATGTCCAGCCGCACCCTGCTGAAAGGCGCGGCGATCGGCACTGACGATCCCGGTGAGGCGCTGGGTGAAGTCAATAAGCTGCTCCATGAAGAAAACGAGGCCTTGATGTTCGTCACGGTGCTCTACTCGATCTACGATTCGGCCACCGGGACGCTGACGTACTCAAACGGCGGTCACGACGCGCCGTTGCTCGTACGGCCCGACGGAAGCTCGGAACTCCTCCCGCTTACGAACGGAGTTGCGCTCGGCATAGCGCCGGACGTAGAATTCTCTAGTAACTCGGTCCACTTGGAACCGGGCGACGCCGTTGTACTCTATACGGACGGCGTTACCGAAGCGATGAATTCCAAAGGGGAACAGTTCGGTGTCGAGCGTATGAATCATGTCTTTGCGACGAGTCCTCCGAAGAACTCCGAGCAGGCTGCTCAGACGATATTCGAGGCGGTGAGAGAGTTTGTCGGCGACGCGCAGCAATTCGACGACATCACCTGTTTGGTGCTCCATCGGAGTGAGGACGGTTCCTGAAGGCGAAGCACTCTGCGAATCATGAAAAGGGAGAGAAAAATGCGAGTTGCAACACTTGCCTTGTTGGTTGTTTCTGCGGCTGCCGCAGTGATTGTCGCGGCGTCGGCCGCGTCAGCCGATAACCACGGCGGCGATGGGATTTACGGATGCTTCCTCTATAACGGCGAGGTGTTCTGGGACGGCTACGCGCACCCTGCCGTATTCGGCAGCGGTGCGAGTATCGGCGCCAGCCCGAGTCTTGGTCTGGTGATGCTCGCCGGGCCTGACTGCGATGAATTCCCGTCCCGCGCCGACTACGCGGACAAGCGCGTCTGGAGTCCGGAGTACCAGCCGGCCACACCGACGCCCGAGCCGACACCGACACCGACACCGACGCCTACACCAACGCCTACACCAACGCCCACTCCGACACCTACTCCGCCACCCGATGATGGTGGATCAGATTGGCCATCCAATCCGTGGTGCTTCTGGAACGACGAGCAAACGGTGCTGTTCTGCTACGGGTAAAGCGACTCTCGTAGCGCCTTGTTAGTCAGAGGCCCAACTACACGCGAACTGGTGTAGTTGGGCCTCATTATCCCGGGCAGTAGTTGGGTCGACGCGTAGAACTCGCGGTTATGCCGGAACGACGCCGCTTCTAGTCGACGGGCAGATCGACCCGGTACATGTCCATCACCGGATCGAACTTCGCCTTGAAGTCGTCGGCCGGGGGAGCCATCGGTAGACGGGTTGGCCCCGCGTCGAACCCCGCGCGGTTGACGGCGTACTTGATCGGTACCGGGTTCGTCACCCAGAAGAGCGCCTTGAAGATAGGGAGCATTCGCAGGTGTTCCTTGGCGGCGCTTTCGAGCTCCCCTTCGAGGATCAGCCCCATCATCGTCTTGATCTGGTCGCCCATGATGTTTCCGGCCACGCTGACGATCCCGTAGCCGCCCACGCACATTACCGAGAATGTCTCGTCGTCGTTGCCGGACCACACCAGGAACCCGTCCGGCGCGCCGTCGACGATCCTGGCGATCTGCACCGGGTCGCTCGACGCTTCCTTGACGCCGACGATGTTGTCGATCTCCGCCAGTCGCAGCGTCGTCGAATCGTCCATATTCAGAGAGGTCCGGGACGGGACGTTGTACAACATGCACGGCAGCGAGGTCGCCTCGGCGATAGCCTTGAAGTGCAGGAACAGGCCTTCCTGCTGCGGTTTGTTGTAGGCGGGCACCGTCAGCAGGAATCCGTCGACTCCCAGCTTTTCGGCCTCCTGCGTCAGCTCGACCGACTTGCGGTGGTTGTTGTCCGTCGTCCCGGCGATGATCGCCACGTCGGGGCCGACGGCCTCCTTGACCTCGGCGAACAGGCGCAGCTTCTCTTCGTCGGACATCGAGGGGGATTCCCCCGTCGTTCCTCCGATAACCAGCCCATCGTTTCCCGACGCGATGAGACCCTGGGCCAGCTTTCGCGCCTGGTCGTAGGCGATCTCCCCGTCCTCGGTCATCGGCGTAATCATGGCGGTGAGCAGTCGTCCGATTTCTGCCGGCATCTTAGCCCCTCCTTGCCGGGGTACTTACCAAGCCCCGGCTCATCATTTCCTCTGCGATCTGGATTCCGTTCAGCGCGGCGCCCTTCCGAAGGTTGTCCGTTACCAGCCACATGGCGACGCCGCGAGGGTTCGAGACGTCCTGCCGGATCCTGCCGACGAACACGTCGTCCTCTCCCTCCGCGTCGACGGGCATAGGGTATCGGTTCATGGCTGGGTCGTCCACCACCTTCAATCCGGGCACGTCGGACAGCGCCTCCCGGATCTCGCCGGGGCCTACCGGCTCCTCGAAGTCGATGTGCACCGCTTCGCTGTGGCCGACCATCACGGGCACCCGCACGCACGTCGCCGAAATCCGTAGGTCGGGCTCGTGGAGTATCTTGCGGGTCTCATTGACCATCTTCATCTCTTCGGTCGTGTACCCGTTATGCTCGAACGTTTCGACGTGTGGAAGCACGTTGAATGCGATTTGGTGAGGGTATTCGCTCGGCTCGATTGGGCCATTGTCGAGTGATGAGGCGGATTGGTTGCGCAACTCTTCGACGGCGGCCGCGCCTGTCCCTGACACTGACTGGTATGTGCTCACGACCACCCGCTCGATGGCGTTCACTCCCATCAGCGGTTTCAGAGTCATGGCAAGCGGCGCGGTCGAACAGTTGGGCACCGACACGATGCCCCGGTGGGTCTCCAAGTCGTCACCGTTAATCTCAGGTATCACGAGGGGAACGTCCGGATCCATGCGGAACGCAGAACTCTTGTCCACGACCGCCGCGCCGTTCTCGACGGCAAGCGGCCCAATCTCGCGACTTATGCCGCTGCCCGCGCACACAAACACGAGATCGACATCGCTGAGAAGCTCCGGCGTAGCCTCCTCGACCGTTCCCTCCTTGCCCAGTACCGTCAGCTTCCTGCCCCACGACCGTTCGGACGCGCAAAGGCGCACCTCGGTAGCGGGAAAGCTCCGCTCTTCGAGTATGGAGAGAAAGACCGAGCCCACCGCTCCGGTCGCCCCAATCACTGCGATTCGACAGCCGTCCATTGCTCCTCCCCGTCCGACGCAACACCGAAATGATACCGTCAATACGTAGTCGATTCCAGCATTACGTCGGTCGGGAACTTGAAGCTACGAGGCTTTACAACCGTTCGAGCATCTCTCGCTTTTTGGCCTCGAACTCCTCTTCAGAAATGACGCCCTTCTGCCTGAGGTCGCTGAGCCGCTCCAGCGAAGAGAAGACATCCTTCGATTCGGCCTCGCGGTTCTTGAGGTCTCCAACGACCCGCTTACCACTTTCCAGAGCCTCGTCGTACGTCTTTCTCGCGGAGTCGAGATCAATGTCAATCAGGTTCCCGCCCGTCTCATAGTGCCGCTTGGCCACCTGGCCGACGGCATAGGTTGACGCTCCCGACAACACGGACATCGACGCGCCTCCGACCAACGTGCCGACACCCGGCACGGCCTTTATCAAAGATGCGCCAAATCGAGCAAACGTGCCTCCCGTCAGGGCCGTTACGAACGTCTTTCCTAAGTTCTCGGTGAAGTCAGAGTCGTATGCTTCCGCGAGCTGCTTGAGCATGTCGATCTGTATGGCCGACACGGCCAGTACGTCAAACATCGGGACGGGAATCAGTCCCGCGCCCATGCCCCACAACGTATGAGTGCGGATGATCCTGTCGGCCCGCTCGCTCCGCTCCCGGGCCAGCACTCCGTCATCGCTCGTCGTCTCGTCTTGCGCTACTTGTGTCATCGTGCGCCTCCTCATGTGATGACTACATTATAACCGTGTTTAGTGTAATTAGTAATCACACGATCGTGTGATTTTTCTGACGAATGAACCGTCTGACGGTATGCCAACCGGAAGGCCGTGTCTGTAGGAAACCATTGCAAAGCTCTCCAAGCAACACTGGTTCATTTATCGCGGTTCGTTGCTCTCTATAGCCAAGCTTGCGGAGACCCGCCAATCGTGCTGAAATACACCATTGTGGCGTAGCTGGGAAGGACGCACTTTGAGGGAGGTTTGCAGGAACATGCGACAGCAGCTAATGGCCTTGGAGGAAGAGGGAACGCCGATTCGGGTTGCCGTGATCGGGTGCGGGCGATTCGGCTCGATGGTGATCTCGCAGCTTGCCCATGCTCCCGGTATGGAGGCCTCTATAGCCTGCGACCTTGATGTCCGGCGTGCGTCCGATGCGCTTGCACACGAGCGCAGGCCGCGCATCAGGCCCGTCAAGACCAACGACGTGGGCAAGGCCAACGACGCCCTGAACAAAGGGCGTCATGTCGCAACCGACGATTCGGCTGTCGCGATCAACGCCGAGGTAGACGTCGTCGTCGATGCCACGGGCAACCCCGACATCGCCGCCAAGCACGCCTACGACGTCATCATGGCGGGCAAGCACGTTGTCATGGTGTCGGTCGAGGCCGACGTGTTGGTAGGGCCCATACTCAAGGACATGGCCGACCAGGCGGGTGTAGTTTACACGGCTGCATACGGCGACCAGCCCGCCATCATCGAGGAGTTGGTCGACTGGGCCGTGAGCATGGGGTTCGACGTGGTCGCGGCGGGCAAGGGCACTAAGCACCGGGACGACTTCCGCTACCTCACCCCCGACCAGGCGCTCCTGGAATACGGCATGACACCCGAACAGATCGAGAGCAGCAGCCTCAATCCCCGCATGTACAACTCATTCCTCGACACCACGAAGTCCTCCATCGAGATGTGCGCCGTGGCGAACATGACGGGACTTGTGCCTGATGTGCCGGGGATGCACTTTCCGTCGGCGAGCGTGGACGACATTCCCCGCCTGCTGATTCCCGCCGAGGACGGCGGCATCCTCAACCGGCAGGGTGTCGTGGAGATCGTGAGCTGTCTTGACGGCGAGGGCAACGACATTCCGGGCCACCTCCGTTGGGGCGTCTTCGTAGTCATAACCAGCCGGAGCGAGTACCTGCGCGGCTGCATGAAGGACTACGGCATGGCCATGGACCCGACCGGCCGCTACGCTGTCATGTACAGGCCCTACCACCTCATCGGCATGGAGACGCCGGTGTCGATCGCGAAGGCCGTCCTCTACGGGGAGGCCACCGGAGCACCGAAGGGGAGGGTGTGCGAGGTCGTCGCCACGGCCAAGAAAGACCTCGCCGCAGGTGAAGTCCTTGACGGCGAGGGGGGCTATACCGTGCACGGCTCCATCGTCGAGGCGGCACAGGCCGACGGCGAGGGACTGGCGCCCATCGGCCTCTGTCACGGGGCCACTGTCGTGCGATCGGTCTCCAGAGGCCAAATGCTTAGCGCTGCCGACGTGCAGTTGCCCGAGGGCGGCTTCGCCGCTCACCTGCGGGCAGTGCAGAACGCCGTCTGAGGCCCGTTACCTACACTCGATACGGACATCTACGCCCCCGTAATGGTAGATTTCCGTCCTTAATTCGACCGAGAATGAATAGCCATACGGGTCGAACATGCCCGTTGGCGCAGCGAAACGAAAATGCCAGGAGGACCTTGAAGTGTTCAAGCCGGTGCCGTCTAAGGTCGATTTCGTCCAAATGGAAAAGGACTTGCTCGCATGGTGGGACGAGTGCGGAATCGTTGAGAAGTACCTCATTCGCAACGACGACTCCGGCAAGCGGTTCTCCTTCGTGGACGGGCCGATTACGGCAAACAACCCGATGGGCGTTCACCACGCCTGGGGCCGCACGTACAAGGACCTGTTCCAGCGCTACAAGACCATGCAGGGCTTCGAGCAGCGTTATCAAAACGGCTTCGACGGGCAGGGACTGTGGATTGAGGTCAACGTCGAAAAAGACCTCGGCATGACCTCCAAGACCGACATCGAGGAGTACGGCGTCGGCAAATTCGTCGACCTGTGCAAGGAGCGTGTGCGGCGATTCGCGGATGTCCAGACACAGCAGTCGATCCGGCTCGGCTACTGGATGGACTGGGACAACTCGTACCACACGATGTCGGATGAGAACAACTACACCATCTGGCATTTTCTCAAGGTCTGTCACCAGAAGGGATACATCTACGAAGGTCGCGACGTCATGCCCTGGTGTCCCCGGTGCGGCACCGGCATCTCACATCATGAGATCGTCACGGAGGGTTACAAGGACATCACCCATCCGAGCCTGTACGTCCGCTTCCCGCTGATAGACCGGCCCGGCGAGGCGCTCCTGATATGGACGACGACGCCTTGGACGCTCACCTCGAACGTGGCCGTGGCCGCTCATCCCGACCTGACGTACGTAAAGGTCAAGGTTAAAGGGACGGCGCCGGACGGCGGTGATGAAACGCTCTACCTCATCAAGAGCCGGTTGGAGGCGCTGAAGGCCGAATACGAGGTTATCGGGGAACTCAAGGGCAGGGAGTTGGAAGGTCTGCGGTATCACGGGCCATTTGACGAGCTTCCCGCCCAGGAGGGCGTGGAGCACCGGGTCATCCTGTGGGACGAGGTGAGCGAGAGCGACGGCACGGGCCTCGTTCACAACGCGCCGGGAGCCGGTGAGGAAGACTACGCGCTCAGCAAGGAGTATGACCTTCCTGCCATCGCGCCGCTGGATGAGTTCGGCCAATTCGTAGACGGCTTCGGCGAGCTGACCGGCCTGAGCGTGTTCGAGGTACCTAAGCCGATCTTCCGCAGCCTCCGTGAAAAGGGCACGCTCTACCGGCTCGATCAGATCACTCACCGGTATCCCGTCTGCTGGCGGTGCGATACTGAGCTCGTGTTCCGGCTCGTGGATGAGTGGTTCATCTCGATGGAAGAGCTGCGGCACGATATCGCCGAGGTGACGAAGAAGATCACGTGGATACCTGAGTTCGGCATGGGCCGCGAGCTCGACTGGCTCAGGAACATGGACGACTGGATGATATCCAAGAAGCGCTACTACGGCCTCGCCTTACCTATATATAAGTGCGACGACTGCGGGGACTTCGAGGTCATCGGCAGCGAGGTTGAGTTGAAGGAGCGCGCCGTCGAGGGCTGGGAGCGGTTCGAGGGCCACTCGCCGCATCGCCCGTGGATCGACGAGGTGAAGATAGCGTGCGAGGAGTGCGGGGTGACCGCCTCGCGGATCAAGGACGTGGGCAACCCCTGGCTCGATGCCGGCATCGTCACCTTCTCCACACTGGGCTATCGACACGACAAGGACTACTGGAAGAAGTGGTTCCCGGCAGACCTCATCTCTGAGAGCTTCCCGGGGCAGTTCCGCAACTGGTTCTACTCGCTCCTGACTATGAGCACCGCGCTTGAGAACACGGAGCCCTTCCGTGCGAACTTCACCTACGCAACGCTCATGGATGAAAAGGGCGATGAGATGCACAAGAGCAAGGGCAATGCCATCGAGTTTGAGGAGGGCGCCGACCAGATGGGCGTGGACGCCATGCGCTGGATGTATAGCGGCACCAATCCGGCGTCCAACCTGCTCTTCGGCTTCGGGCGGGCGGACGAGACGCGCCGGAGGATGCTCATCCCCCTGTGGAACGTCTACTCGTTCTTCACGACGTACGCCAACATCGACGGGTATACGCCCGAAACACCGGCGCCTCCCGTGGGAGAGCGCGCGGAACTCGACCGTTGGATCATCTCGGAGTTGAACGAACTTATACGGATGACGACTGCGGCGCTCGACCGATACGATCCCCAGGCTGCTGTCCGGGAGATAGACGAATTCGTCGAGCGGCTGTCCAACTGGTACGTGCGGCGGAGCAGGCGACGCTTCTGGAAGTCGGAGGTCGACACCGACAAGGTGGCTGCGTTCGCGACTCTCCACGAGTGCCTGACGACGCTCGTCAAGCTCATGGCGCCGTTCGTTCCGTTCGTGACGGAGGAGATCTACCAGAACATCGGCCGGAACGGCGAGCGGGAGAGCGTCCACCTGGAAGACTGGCCGGTCGCGGACGAGTCGCTGATCGACACGCGGCTTGACGACGCGACCCGGCTTGCGATGCGGCTTTCCAGCTTGGGGAGAGCGGCTCGCAGCAAGGCCGGGATCAAGGTGCGTCAGCCGGTGGCAAGCGTAGCGTTCAAGCTGAGGACGGACGCCGAGAGAGAGCTCCTGGAACAGGTCTCGCCGCAGGTCCGGGACGAGTTGAACGCCAAAGAGATCAGCGTACTCGACGACGTCTCGACCGTCGCCAACCTCGAGATCAAGCCGAACTTCCAGCTGCTTGGGCCGAAGTATGAACGAGACGTTGGCCGGGTCGCCGGGGCGATCTCGAAGGCCGAGCCTTCCGAGGTATTTCGCAAAGTGTCGGCAAACCAGCAGGTCACCCTTGGCGACTACACGCTGGAGCCGGACGAGATTGTCGTGAGCGCCACCGACAAGCAGGGGTACTCGGTCATAGCCGAACAGGGCTATTCCGCCGCGGTCACGACGGAGCTAACCGCCGACCTCGAACTGGAGGGCCGGGCCCGCGAGCTCGTCCATCAGGTCCAGAACATGCGGCGCGACGCCGGTTTCGACATCGCGGACCGGATAACTACCTATTACACCGGCGACACCGGCATCGACGAGGTGATCGCCGCGCACGGCGGCTACATCCGTCAGGAAACGCTCTCGGACGACCTTGTCAGGAGCGCACCCCCGGAGGAGGCCCATGCCGAGTCCCACCGGATAAACGGCATGGAAGCAGACCTGGGCGTCGTCGCGGTAAAGTAACTTCGCCAACCTTCGCAATATCCCTCCACGGCGGCTACATCCGTCAGGAAACGCTCTCGGACGACCTCATCAGGAGTGCACCGCTGGAGGACGCGCATGCCGAGTCCCACCGGATAAACGGCATGGAAGCAGACCTAGGCGTCGTCGCGGTAAAGTGACCTCGGCAACCTTCGGATTGTACCTGCCATTCGTGGTTTCGTAGCTAACTGCGTTCACGGCGCTTGACATCCAACGGGAAGATATGCTTAAGTTCGGTGCACTCGTTGGATGGGGAGGATGATTCAGACGGTTCAAACGGCGATTAGGAGCGGTTCCGTTCGATTTTGAACGAAAACTAGATAGGTATTGGAATTCTAGGTGATTCTGAGAGGAGGATTCACAATGGGTACTAGATTTCTAAGGTTTGGGTTGCCGGCGTTGCTTGTGTCAGTTTTGGGACTAGCGCTTGCAATAGCCTGCGGAAGTAGTGATACGGCAGAACCGGCAGCGGCAGCGCCAACACCGGACGTGGCCAAAATCATTCAGGACGCGGTAAATGCGCAGGGCGCCAGCGCGTCAAGCGACATCGAAGCCGCAGTTTCCGCCGCGCTGGCCGGACAGGAGAGCCTCACTCGCGCGGACGTTGAGGCCATCGTCAACAGCGCCACGGCCGGCGGTCTTTCTGCCGCCGACGTACAGCGGATTGTCGATCAGTCGATCCAGAACATCCCCGTCCCTCAGATCGACACCGGCCAACTGAGCGCTCTGGTTCAGTCCGCTGTTGCCGCGTCAGCGCCTGAGGGCATTGATGTCTCCGAGATCAATCGCATGGTCCAGGCTGCTGTCACTGCCGCCCAGGCCGGCGCAGTCACTCGCGGCGACCTCGAAGCGCTTGTCACGAAGTCCATCCAGGACGCGGCTGCGGACCAGCTTTCCGCAGAGCAGGTGCAGGCGATTGTTTCAGCGTCCCTCGAGGCCACCAACAAGGCCATCGACGAAGCCGCGATGGCGGCCCAGGCAGCAGGAACGGCAGCCATGGAAGCGGCGGACCTCGCCAAAGAGGCCAAGGCGGCCCAGGAAGCCATGATGATGGAAGAGGAAACCGGCTATATGGCCGAGAAGATAAATGCCGGGTCATTCGGCAGGCCCTTCCACATCATCTCTGGCACCTCCAACGAGAACTTCCCACAGGTGCCGTACAAGGAATCGCCGTCGTCCGCAGCCGCCGTGGCGGCGGGCACGATCCTGCCGGTTGATCAGCGACTTCCCAACTGGGAGAACGTCTTCATCCTCCCGCCAGGTGACGAGATCGGCACGTACGGAGGCATCATGAGGACGACCATGTCCCGGCCCGTCACCCAGACCGACGTGGGCATGGGCTACGGCCTCGAGATGTCCCCCGACGGCCTCCTGCTCGTTCCGAGCATGTTCCGAGTGTTTGAGTCGAACGACTCGGGTGACGAGTTCACCTTCAAGATGCGTAACGGCGCGCGCTGGTCGGACGGACATCCGCACACGATGGAGGACATACGGTTCGCCCTTGAAGACCTGATGCTCAACAAGGAGCTGATGCCCGGTCTTCCCGCTGTGCTGAGGTCTCCGATCACCGGCAACGACATGAGAGTGCAGTTCATCGACGATTCGACCTTCAAGGTCTTCTTCGACGATCCGAACTTCAGCTTCATGGAGTCGACGGCGATGAACATCTTCTCCGGCATCAAGGGGTGCCCGAGGTGCTTCATCTCGCCTTCGCACATCCAGAAGCGCTACCACATCAAGTTCAACAACGCGGAGATTCCGGCGATTCTTGAGGCGAACGACCAGCCCAACTGGGTGAAGAACTTCTCCTTCATCCGCAACGTTCGCGGGTTCGACGGTCCTCCGTCCGAGCCGATCCCGACCGACTACGACATCAACTACATCTACAGGGGCGATAACCACTACAACCCGATTTTCGGCGGCTACTGGGCCCTCAGCCAGAAGCCTGGTTCAGAGAGCAACCAGTTCGTGCGTAACCACTACCATCCGTCTATCGACCCGGAGGGCAACCAGCTTCCGTATATGGACGGTTGGACCGGCGTCCAGACCGAGAGCCGTGAGGTTGGCATCTTCCGCACGATGAATGGTGAGAGCGACTGGCTGCGCCGGGACCTCGAAACCAAGGAAATGCCTCTGTACCTGCAGAATTCCGTTCAGGGCGACTACAGCGTGCTGAAGCACGACTCACCCGACGGTGCAGACTCCACGTTCATCAACAACCAGGAGTACGTGGACGATCCCGAGATCGGAATGCTGCTCCGAACCCGTGACTTCCGCATTGCCCTCTCCGTGGCATGGGACAGGAACGGCGCGAACCAGTCTCTGGCCTCCGGCCTCGGCATCCCTCAGAACATGGTGCCGCACCCCTCGACTCCGTACTTCCCGGGCGAGCACTGGAGGACCTTGGACACCGACTTTGACCTGAACCGCGCAAAGTCGCTCATGGCGAAGATGGGCTACACGGACGCTGATGGCGACGGTTACCTCGACAGGAAGGACGGATCCGGACCTCTGTCGATGTTCTTCCAGTCGAGCTCCCACTACCCGTTCGTGGAGTGGCTGCAGAGCGACTTCAAGACCCTCGGAATCAAGCTGAGCATTGCCGACCAGTCTTCTCGTGCCGGCAACACCAGCATTCCGCCGACCGAGTACTTCGAGTTCTTCTCCTCCACCGAGGGCGGAACGAACCCGTGGTCCAATGCCTGGAACCGCGTGGCCCCGACGACGAAGGACCCGCAGGGTCCCGCAATCGGCCAGTACTACGCGACCCGCGGTGAAGAGGGAATGCCCCCGACGGGCCCCGACGCCAAGTACACCGACGTGTACGGCATGATGGCCCCCGACGGAACGTATCCTGCAGACATCAGCGGCCACATGCTCAGGCTTCAGGAGCTGATCACCGAGGGATGGACGGTCTCCTTGCTGTCGCCGGCGCGCGTGGCAGCGGGGCAGGAACTGTTCCGCATCAACTCAGAGCAGAAGTACAAGATCGGCGGCGTCGCCTACGCCGGCCTGTTCCGGGCGCTCAAGGTCAAGCGCAACAACATGCGCAACGTGCCCAAGAACTGGTCGCCCGCAGGCGGTCACCCGGTCGAGTGGTTCTACTTCGAGGACGGAATCGACAACCTCAACAACCCGGGCAACAGGTCGAAGAAGTTCGGTACGGTCAACTTCCTCGATCCCGCATACTGGGACTAGTGGGCACTCAGCCCTGGGCAATAAAGCCTTGAACTGAACGAGTGGGCGGGGGGGGGGGGGGGGGGCGCCGGCTCGGGGGGGGGGGGGGTGTAGTGAGAAGAAAAATCACGAACGCAACGAAAGGCGTATAAGCGTGGGGGGGGGGG